>CAWVVE010000314.1:0-3915 GCA_963933075.1 uncultured Verrucomicrobiaceae bacterium
GGAAAAGTTCACAAACCGCCTTGAAGCGTGCATCAGAGATTTCGTTGATGCTGGACTCTATGTAGTTGTAGTCGGCAGTCTGCTTGGCACGGGTTGCCTCATCGCCGGCAAGCACCGTGGCAATCTGCTCGTCCTGCAGGGATTGCAGTGTACAGTCCCTGGCATCCAGCCCATAGTCGTTGACTGACCAAAATCCCGTGGCACACACCCAGTGCTCTTCCTGCAGGGTTTCCGCGTAGGAGAACCCCGGGGAATCCTGCCAGACCTTGATCTTGATAGTTCCTCCGGCGTCGGCCAGCGTGACTTCAAAATAGGGTTTCCCGCCTCGGGTTTCCCTGGTTGCCAGGGCTGCAACCTGGGCGTGCACGGAATATTCCCCCGGGTTCGCAGCAGACTGTGACTTCAGTTCGGTGATTGAGAGTGTTTCCATATCCTACGTTCTTTAAAACACCAGTTTTGACAGCACGTCAGCGACTTTAATTCAACAATTATTATAAATTGCTGGATTTTCTATAAAATAAATGGTTTATTATGCGCCCGATTTTCTCTGGGATAAATAGTAATGGATATTCAATGGCTTCAAGTGTGTGTGTGCCTTGTCGGGTTAGCAATTCCGGTTTGGGTTCTGGTGAGTGCTGCTGCGGATACCGCGCGTGCTGAGAAGGGGCGTAGTAAAGACGGGTAAACAGGGTGGAAATTCCCGAGATTATCACCTGTGTGGATTGTGGCCAGAAGGCACACCGCATGACGCATGAGCCAGAGTTCGGCTTTAGCTTCGGCGACTGGGTGGCTTATCGTTGCTCGGGATGCGGTGACCGATGGGATATGGAGGTTGCTGATAACGACCAGGGAACTCACGGAGAGGACGGTTAAGCGGTGACTGCAGCCATTTAGCCAAGGCTTGTGATTTCGCTCGTTCCGTGGTTGGTAATGGGCGAATGCCCCGTGATTTCCAGCTCCAGTCTGACTACCTGCCCTGTGGTGATCAGCAACAGGCCATAGGCAAGCTGGTCAAGTCGGTGACTGCTGGTAACAAGCACCAGACATTGCTCGGAGTCACCGGTTCCGGGAAGACTTTCACCATAGCAAACGTGATTGCCGAGATCGGTCGCCCCACCCTGGTCATGTCGCATAACAAGACGCTTGCCGCACAGCTCTATTCGGAGTTCAGGAATTTTTTCCCGAACAACGCGGTAGAGTATTTCGTCTCATACTTTGACTATTATCAACCCGAGGCATACATCCCGCGTACCGATACTTATATAGAAAAGGATTCGTCGGTGAATGACGAGATTGAGCGCTTGCGCTTGTCAGCAATGGGTTCACTGCTTACGCGCAGGGATGTGTTGGTTGTGGCCAGCGTTTCATGCATATACGGCCTTGGATCACCTGAAGATTACAAGGACATGATGTGTCCGCTACACACCGGCATGGAGATGGACCGGGACCGGTTCCTGGCCCGGTTGGTGGATATGCTCTATGAGCGCAACGATATCGAGTTTACCCGCGGCAAGTTTCGTGCGCGGGGTGACGTCGTGGACGTGGTTCCGGCTTACCTCGAGAACGAGGCGATTCGCATTGAATTCTTTGGTGATGAGATTGAACGCATCTCCGGATTTGATCCGCTGACCGGCAATATTACCTCGCGCATCGACAGTTACACGTTCTACCCTGCCAAGCAGTTCGTAACTCCTGCCGACAAGATGAAGGGGGCAATTGGGGCGATTCGCGAAGAACTTGAGGAGCAGGTTGCCAGCTTTGAGAAAGAACAAAAATACATCGAGGCGCAACGCATACGCCAGCGAACCGAGTACGATATCGAGATGATGCAGGAGATGGGTTTCTGCCAGGGTATAGAGAATTATTCACGCCATCTGGGGAACCGTGACCCGGGTTCCCGCCCCTCTACGCTGCTTGATTTCTTTCCGCGGGACTTCTTGACCATCATGGATGAATCGCACGCAACGGTGCCCCAGGTTGGAGGCATGTATGAGGGGGACAAATCCCGCAAGACGACACTGGTTAACTTCGGGTTCAGGCTGCCGAGCGCGCTTGATAACCGTCCCTTGCGATTCGCGGAATTCATGGAGATGGCCGGTCAGCGCATTTATGTCAGTGCCACCCCGGCCCGCTTTGAGGTCGAGAACAGCGTGGTTGGCAACCTCGGCTTTATTCCTAATGCCAAGGAGAGGTTGAAGCGCGGTGAGGCTGTAACGGAGTTGCTGCCGAGGATTTCAGGGTCTTCGCAACCGGAAGACCAGTTTGATGTTACCACCGACGGGGGTAGCATGGTGGTTGAACAGGTGATTCGCCCGACCGGGTTGCTCGATCCGGTGGTGGAATTGAAACCGCTTAAGGGACAGATCGACGAGACCATCGAGTTGTGTCGCCAGGCCAGCGAGGATGGTCACCGCGTCCTGGTGACAACCCTCACCAAGCGCACTGCCGAGGACCTTACTGATTATCTGGTTGGTGTTGACCTGCGGGTCCGTTACCTGCACAGCGACATCGGAGCCATTGAGCGCGTCGAGATTCTTCGCTCATTGCGCGCAGGAGAGTTTGATATCCTAGTGGGCATTAACCTTTTACGCGAGGGTCTTGACCTTCCCGAGGTGGCACTTGTCTGCATCCTTGATGCCGACAAGGAGGGATACCTGCGCAGTGAGACCTCATTGATCCAGACTGCAGGGCGTGCGGCACGGCATGTCGATGGGCGGGTTGTGTTGTTTGGCGACCGGGTAACCAAGGGGATTGACGGGCTCATGAAGATTACCGATCATCGCAGGCGAAAGCAGGTTGCTTATAATAAAAAACACGGCATTACGCCTCAGAGTGTGCGACGTGCGGTGCAGGAGTCATTGCACGTCACGCTTGGCGGACAGGAAGTGAACAGGGGTGTCTTGAAGGAGGGCGGGGAGGATCTTGATGTCGTGGAAGTCATCGGGGAACTGCAGGTCGAGATGAACGAAGCTGCGGCCAGGCTGGAGTTTGAGAAGGCGGCATTGCTGCGTGACCAGATTACTGAATTGAAAGCCCAGGCCAGTGATGCTGTGCCGGCCGGCAACACTCGTGGGAGGGGAAGGAGCAAGGGATAAGAGTTCTCAGCGGGGCCCTGTAGGCGTTTTCACTAGCCACGGGCAGGTTTGAGGATGAAATTCTGGTCAATCATGAAGATTGCCCTTGTGCATTACACTTACCCGCCGGTGATCGGTGGCGTGGAGTTTGTCATGGAGCAACAGGCGGCACTGTTTGCGCGTCGTGGGCATGCGGTAAGGATCATTGCCGGCCGTGCCGAGAATACGGTTGATGGGGTCAGTGTCGATGAGATTGCGGAACTTCTTCCGGCCCATCCTCGCAACGAGCAGTCACAGGCGGAGATTACCGGTAACGGGCCTGCCGCGGCATACGAGGAACTGAAGGCGTACCTTAAGGCCAGGCTGGTAGAAGCGCTGACCGATTGCCAGGTGGTTTTTGTGCATAATATGATGAGTATGCACTTTAACCTGGCTGCCAGTGCGGCGCTTGCCGAGCTGGCGGCGGAAGGGACTGTTGCCGCCCGGTTCGTGAACTGGGTGCATGACATTGCCGCCATTGATGAGAATTACAGCCTTGGCGAATTGCTCGGAGGTGAACCTTGGAACCTGCTTGCAGGCGCACCGCAGCGTTTTAAGCACGCGGTCATATCAAAAAAGCGGCAGCAGCAGTATTGTGAGCTCACTGGAATTGATGCCGGGCAATGTCCTGTTGTCCCCAACGGGGTGCGGTATATAAGGCTGCTGAAGCTTACTGATGAGGTTCGAAAGCTGTGCCGACAATATGGTGTCCTCTACCAGGATATCGTTATGCTGCAACCAACCCGTATCCTGCGCAGGAAGAACATTGAGTTCGGCATCCGGGTGTTGGCGGAGCTCAAGC
>CAWVVE010000315.1:0-3910 GCA_963933075.1 uncultured Verrucomicrobiaceae bacterium
AGGTATGGCGAATAAGCCGCGGGGTCCGCTTCCTGCGCAGTGAGTTGATCCGGGCATTCCGGCCGCGGATGATCAGCCGCCCGACCATCAACAAGCACCCGGTCGATGAAGGCGCCTTCGGGCAGCTCTTTATCGTCCTCACAGTCGCTTCGTTCTTTCTTGCCACCGGTTCCCTGGCCATGCAGCTCTTTGAACCGTCGATGAGCACGGTAGGTTGCCTTTCCGCCATCATCGCAAGCATGTTCAATATTGGCCCGGCCTTTGCCGAATTCGGCCCAACCAGCAACTATGCCAACCTCTCGACAGCAACAACACTGATGCTGCCCATGCTTATGATCCTCGGTCGTCTTGGTTTTGTCTTTGTCCTGGTACTCTTCAGCCGCAAGCTCTGGAAACACTATTAAGCGCAACTTTCTTGCCAGGGCGGTGTCCGGCCGGCAGCCTCAGCGCGAATGTGTGCCAATAACCCCGATCTCGGCTGCTGAACCGAAGGCCTTGCCGTTGATCTCGGAGAGGATACGCACCCTGACATAGCGTCCGGTAACCGGCTTACTCAAGTTGGCAGCCTGCGCGGAGCGCACCTTGCCGAAAGTCGCCTTCACTGCCGGGATCTTCCCGAAACCTCCCGCAGTAGCGGAAACATAGAACTCAACGTCGGCAAAGGCTCCGTTCCACCCGCCGTCCTGGCGTGCCAGGTAGCGAAAGCCTGAGATGGCATGGTTTTTTCCCAGGTCGATCACCAGTTCATGCGGGTGCTTCTCCAGGCGATCCGAGAAACGGCTGTGCCACAGGGTATGCGGATCACCGTCAATGGCATTGACCGCCCACTTGACGTTGCCGATATTCTCGCTGCTCACCTTGAGTATCTTCATGCTCTCAGGAGGAATAAGATCCTTATCCCGGATGCCATGAACCTTGCCTCGCTGCGGCTTCGGCTGCGGTTGCCCCTTTGCACTCCCCCACTTTGCCCGGCGATCACGTTCATGACGTGTGCGCTGCGTAAAGATCCCGGGCTCGGCCGGGGTATGTTCACGCAAGACAATCGCCTTCAGCCTGCCGACAATCTCCGGGTGCTCACCGGCCAGGTTTTTCTTCTCACTGATATCCTCAGCAAGGTCAAAAAGCTCCCAGCTCTCATCCTTTCGGTTCAAGACTCCCTTCCAGTTGCCGCTTCGCACCGCGCACTGGTTGCCGAATTCCCAATAGAGAAAATCGTGCTTCTTCTGCTCTCCTTCCAGGAGAGTCGGCAGAAAAGAAATACCGTCAAGGTCAGCTGGGGACTTGGCCCCGGCCAGCCCGGCCAGGGTCGGGAACACGTCAGGCTGGTAAAACACCAGGTCACTCACCTGACCCGCCTTGATCCTTCCCGGCCAGCGGGCAATGGAGGAGATGCGCAATCCTCCCTCATAGAGGCTGCCCTTGCCGCCGCGGAACTCCACGCCATTGGCGGGATTCACGTTAGGCCCGAAAAACCCGCGCGGTTTCTCCTTGGAGCGGAACCTGTCCTGCCCGCCGTTGTCGCCGGTAAAGAAAACGATGGTATTCTTCTCAAGCCCAAGCTCGCTGAGCAGGTCGAGCACCTGCCCGACATTATGGTCAACCATGCTGACCATCGCCGCGTAATTCTTGATGTCCTGGTTGATGGAAGGATCCCTGATCCAGTCCTCCTCCTTATACAGTTCCCAGGCCGGGTCGTCCTTCGGGATATCATACATGCCGTGGGGGGGAGTTATGGGGAAATAGCAGAAGAACGGCCGCTCCTTGTTGTCCCGGATAAAGCCAAGCCCCTCCTCCATGATCCGGTAATGGGAGTAGGTCTTTCCCGATCGCCCACCGATATTGCCCTCCAGTGCCACCTCCTCACTGTTCCTGATCAGGTAGGGAGGAAAAAAGGAGTGCGCATGCACCTGGTCATAGTAGCCGAAGAACACGTCGAAGCCGTGCTTCTCGGGCACTCCGGTCGAGTCACGCCCGCCACATCCCCACTTGCCGAAGCCCCCGGTGGCATAGCCCTTCGTCTTGAGGGCGCTGGCAATGGTCGCCTCACCGGCACGCAACGGCGTGCCACCGTCGTTGGCGCGCACCGAGGCGTGCCCGGCGTGCTTGCCGGTCATCAGGTTACAGCGCAGGGGTGCGCAGACAGGCGAGCCGGCATAGGCATGGGTAAAGCGGATACCCTCAGCCGCCATGCGGTCAATACGCGGCGTCTTGATATAGGGATTGCCCATGTGCGAGAGCTCATAATAAGCAAGCTCATCGGACATGATGTAAACAATGTTGGGCAGGCGCTCAGCCAACAGGCTGCCGGAAAGGCCGAAAAGGCCGAAAAGGAAAACAGGAAAGAGGGTAAAAAAACGCATAACAGGCAACGAAGGAAACAAAGGCACACAACCGGTGTGCCGGGATTCAAAATAAAAAACAGGAACCAGTTCCTACTTCAGCTCAGCCGCCTTGATATTACGGAAATCAATTTCCATCACGCGGCTGCCGTGCAGCTGGATGCCAATCTTGCCCTTGGCAATTGCCGAGGCAGAGGTGTAGTTCATGACCTTCTCGCCGGCCAGCCAGACCGTGTAGTCCTTGCCTTTGGCCTCAATCCGCATGGTGTTCCAGTCGGAGGGCTTCAGCAGCTCCTTGATGCGCTTGGCCTCAACCGGGTAACCTTTCCCGGAGATGTATGGGGAGGCGGTCATGTCGCGTTTCAGGGAACCTGAGATACCGATCTGGATCTGCTCCCTGCTGTTGCGGACATAAATACCGGAATCCACCGTGCCTTTGCCCATCCTGAAGTCGAACTCAATGACAAAGTCACTGTATTGCTTCAAGCTCCAGAGAGTCTGTCCCTTCTTCTTCGGCCCGTTCTTCACCATGAGGACCCCGTCCTTGACGGTGAACCAGATGTTGTCCTTCGGCACATCCCAGCCGGAAAGGTCCTTACCGTTGAAGATCGATTCAAGCTTGGGCTCCTCGGCACACAGGGGTGCCAGCGCGAACGTTGCCAACAGGACAGGAAAAAAGAAATTAATGGATTTCATGCCCTCAAGAATAGCGCAACGCCCACAGAGGTCACGCACCATTCTTGTCCGGTTGGCACTCAGGATTTCCGGGAACGCTCCTGCCTGATGGCCCGTGCCTGCCTTTGTTGCTCCCAGGCTTTTAAATCAGCGTCAGCATTCTCACTGAGTTGCTGCTGCTCATGCTGCTCTATCAGTCTTTTGTTCTTTTGCCGCACCGCAAAAACGTAAATGAACAACAAAAGAAAAAACCCACATAATCCAACGGCGACGGGCAAGATCGCGTCTGGATCCCCGTCGGAAGAAACCAGCCAGAATAGGAACGAGGCAAAATAAATGATAAATACCAGCAACCACCCTTTTTCAAAACACCCATCATCCATGCCCGGCGATGGATCTGTGTCAGGGTGGAAAGTCGGCTTTCCGCGTTTACCGGAATCACTCATTGTTCTGCCTTCCTTGTTCTGCCTTCCTTTGTCGGGCCCGCTCCTGCCTGATGGCTCGCCTCAGGCGCAATTTTACCTTGAGCTTGCCCAGCAGCAAACACATGAAACCCATCAGCATGAACCCGCCCACCCACACAACAGTCACCTTATCCCCGTCCGCCTCTTCAACCGTGTCTCCGGACACAAACACCCACAGCAGCATCAACACGAAATAAGCGATAAATAAAAAAGCCCATATCCTGCTGTAACTGGTGGGATTTTTCCCGCAATGAATGCAGCGTGGCCATCGGGAGAGAGCGGGACCGCGTGAAGTGCCGCCAGATTCTGAGTCGTGAGTCTCGACCCAAGGGACTGGCGTTACCCGCCCGCAATGTTCGCACGGCCAATGGCTCATCTTTCTCCTTTCATGTTCCCTTTTTCCTTCATTGGTCTCCACTGCCGCAACGTCCT
>CAWVVE010000316.1:0-3910 GCA_963933075.1 uncultured Verrucomicrobiaceae bacterium
AGAATTACATCGAACCATGATTAGGGTCACTGATAACGCCGTCAAACAACTTCATCGACTGCTCAAGAAAGAAAATGCCACGGCATCACACAAAGGACTAAGGATTTTGGTGGTAAAAGGCGGGTGTGCGGGAATGGAATACCAAATGCAGCTTGATACTCCTGTTGACGGGGATGCGATTATAAGCCGTGATCAAGCCGAAATCTACATTGATCCGGAAAGCCAGCAATACCTTGAAGGATGCCGCCTCGATTACATGGAGAGCCTTGCTGACTCAGGCTTTAAGATTGAGAATCCAAATGCCGAGCGCAGTTGTGGATGCGGGACATCATTTGAGCCAAAGAATAGCACGGAGAATAATGGTCTCCAACCTGGATAAATTCGGGTTGCGGCCATTATTAGCGCGCACTGAATTGTATTTTTTACTGGCATAAGTGCTTCTGCTAATGCAAAGCAAGGATCCTTTTATGCGGCGGATTTCAGGATTGAAAATAAACTTGGGTAATGTCCGACGCCCGAGAATTGGTTCACTTTTCTGGTGGACCATTGCTATTATCATGCTTGGGATCTGTGCTGTATTGTCATGGACCTTGAGCATTTATATCTTTAACCACCCGAGCGAGCCAATTCCATATAAGATCCTCACAAGTCTAAAAAAAATCCCTCCCCCAGAACGGTTCAAAATTGGAGAGCCTCCACCTGGAAAATTTTACACTCCGCGCAATCTTCTTGAGAATGAGTTTGTGGGATTCAATAATGAACACCTTGAGTTCTCGAATAAAATTCTGCTTCGCGATTACCTTGAGAATTTTCGGAGGGCGGAAAATGTGATTTATCTTAGCGGTGAATTTAAAATAGACTACTTGCGTGCACTTAACGCAGATGATCTTTTCACCAAGGGCTCGGTAATACGCGCTCATGCAGAGGAGTTCCCGAATGCCATTGTAGAACTCATACTTCCCGGGAGCCATTTGGCATCTGCGAAGCTGATGACAGAAGGCCAATCCTTTAGCCTGACCAAGACATTTTTCGCCGCTTTGGTCAATGTGTCCATACAGGCCGAGGACTTTATGTGCTTTACAGTGGTGCCAATCGTATATGGGGAGAAGAAGATCCCCGGAGGGCAAATCACCATGGAGCCACCTGAAAAATTAAATATCGAAGGAAAATGGCCTTTGACATCACTCGGTGACATAAAGGCAGGTGCGCCAGGCTCAAGCTGAGAGCCCAAAGGGTATAGATCCCCTGCCTCTTAAAAGGTATGGATGAACAATCCTGAGCGAAGTTTTGGCTCAAACCATGTGCTCTTCGGTGGCATTATAGAACCGTCATCTGCCACATTCATCAATTGCTCGACGCTCACCTGATACAAGGAAAATGCCACTGCGTCCCGACCTGAATCAACCCGTGCTTCTAATTCCCCGTTCCCCCTGATCCCGCCAATAAACCCAATACGTGAATCTGTCCGGGGATCATTTATCCCTAGAATTGGCGACAGCAAACGATCCTGAAGGATGCTGATATCAAGCGAGGAAACCGGATCCTCACCTGCGCAATCCCATGACAGTTCATGCCACTTCCCGCCGAAATACATCTTTGCTTTTCCGGGAGCCTCAACTGGTTCGGAATCAGTTAATCGAAGGTTGAATTCGTCGCCGACTTTTGCCATAAAGCTTTCCGCATCATGCCCATTGAGGTCTGCAACTGCCCTGTTGTAAGGCAATATCATCAGTTGGTCTGCAGGAAACAAGACAACAAGGAACCAGTTGTAATCCTCCTCACCACTGTGCTGAGGATTTTCTGACTGTCGCTGAGAGCAAACACGGGAAGCGCTGGCGCTTCTATGGTGACCGTCCGCAACATAGGAAGTGGGGACGGCATCAAACAGACTGGCAAAATCACCTCCCTGAGGTATCCGCCAGGTTTCATGACATATTCCATCTTCGGCAATAAATCTAGTGTCTGGCAATAAATGCCCAATGATCGCCGCCACTTCTGAATCGATCCCCTTCTGACCGCGATAAGTTAGAAACACCGGTCCAAGGTGGGCGCTCAGGAGAGAAGCGATACGGGTTCTGTCATCCTCCTTAACGGGACGTGTATTTTCGTGCTTGAGAATGACGCCATTCTCATAATCATCAACATGCGCAACAGCAACAAGACCTACCTGCGAATGCTTGCCCATTGTCTGCCTGTAAAGATACATACATGGCTGGGATTCACGAACAAGAGCCCCCCTTTGAAGTAACCCGTCAAAGTTTTGCTTTGCCCTGAAGTAGACTTCGTCAGCATACGGATTGGTGTCATTGGGGAGTCCGATTTCAGCTCTTGAGACGTTCAATAGGCTGTCTGGATTGCCCGCGGCCAAACCCTTTGCTTCATTAATATCAACCACATCGTATGGGACCGCCGCAACGCGCTCTGTCCTTCCGTCACCAGGGACAAGTCCTCTGAAAGATTTAATCCTCATTGCCTGAGACTCCGGTTAAAGCGGGGAATGTAAAGAAGATGCAACACTCATTGAACGGAATTCATTGAAATACGAACGTCATTAATTAAAACGTCACGCCTCTTGCGGTCGTTAAAAAAACTAATCTCTTTGAATCCAGCCTCCTCCAGAACGCTGAATGCCACGTCAAAATCTGCTGCAACTCTTTTAGGAACATGTGCATCTGAATTCACCACGACCGGAATATTTAGGTTCCTCATCATGCCAAGCATCTCCAGTCCCGGGTTCATTTCAGGGTAGGACTTGTTTAAACCGGATGTATTTAACTCCATTGCAATGCCAGTTGAACTAATTCGCCTTAGTGCTGAATCCACTGCGTCTTTTGCGTCTGAGAAGTTCCATTTGTCGCCAAGCATGACTTTGACGATATCAGGATGCGAAAGACAATCGAACAATCCACTTTCTGCAGCATCTGCAAGGTGGCCAAAATAACTGGCCTGGAAAACAACCGGATCCTCATTATAAAACGCCTCCTTGTATTCACGTGTAAAAGGGTGGACTGAACCAAGGATGAAATGGAAATCTGCCTTGCGGTGAAGCTCATCAAGCCATTTCTCCATGCCGGGAAACCAATCACTTTCCAGTCCCAGCTTCACATCAAACTCCCCCTGCATCTCCCGGGTCGCAGAGTCAACCATGTCAACGTAGACAGAGAACTCTTGCGGACTCATCCTGACGTCACTGGAGAAACCGTCAGGCATCGGACTGTGACATGTCATGATTATACCCTTCAAGCCCTTGCTTTTGCCAATTCGGGCATACTCTACGGGATGCCCAACCGCATGCTTACACAAAGGTGTATGCATATGACTGTCGTAGTAGATTGATGGGGCTGAAAGCTTCGACACGAAAGAAATCCTATTGGTGATAAATTATAGCGATAATGACACACCTGATGTAACCAAAGCGTTCGGATAATCAACACACATTCGAGAAAGATGTTGTGACTCATTAATGAGCTGGTAAAGTCATTTTTCTTATCTGTATGTGCTGATGATCTCCTTTTCGACCTGTTGGAACAGCAATCGCCACACTGAGGGGAGATCAGTCATCAACGAAATTCGCGGGATGGGGTTTGACTCAATCGAGGTGAGTCATGGATTGCAAGTTTCTCTCCTTCCCGGCATCCAGGAGGCGCTTCATGATGGAACAATCAATATCTCGGGGGTGCACAATTTTTGCCCTTCGCCGGTCGAGGTCCTGATTGATGCTCCTGATTGTTACGAGTTTACCTCACATCGGTCATATGATAGGAAGCGCGCACTTGACCTTACGCTTACAACCCTCGAAAACGCATCTTCGCTCGGTGCCAAATACGCTGTAATCCACATGGGAAGTGTCCCCATGAGTAGAATGACTCCTCGCCTTGAAAAGCTCCAGAAGCATGGCTTGGGAGACTCA
>CAWVVE010000317.1:0-3890 GCA_963933075.1 uncultured Verrucomicrobiaceae bacterium
CGCTTCCTGCCAGCTTGGCACCGGATTCGGCCATGGCAGCCATTGCTTCAGCCAATGCCGCCGCGGCCTCAGGAACTTCCTGTTGAGCTGCTTCAGCGGCAGCTTCACCCGTGGCGGCCTCCAGCGCGGCCTGATCTGCCGACTTTTCCTGCAGGGCACCACTGTCACCGGCTTTTTCATTTTCTGCCGCCGCGGTTTTCAGCGCTTCTTCTCCCGCCTTTATTTCCTGAACTGTCTCCAGCAAGTCTTCAAGAGCCTCTATCTTGTCGCTCGGAACCTCGGCCACCGCTTGGGACTGGCTAATTTTCTCGATGAGTTCCTCTCGCGCCTCGGCTAATTTTTCAAGCGCCGCCTTTTCTTCTGGGAGTGCTGACGCAGCCCTTGCCGCTGCATTTTTCTTGGCATCGTTCAGGGCCGCACGGGCCTCCTGCATTGGTGCTGTTGATTGCTCCAGAGCCGTTGCTGCTTCAGGAGCAACATCAGTGAGCTCGGAACTGAGGAAGTCGGTAAGGTCTGCCAGTTCTCCCTGATCCTTGGCAAGTTCAACAGCGAGGTCCTCTTCAGGAGAGGTAGGCTTTGCGGCCAATGCATCCGCTTCGGCCCGGACAATAGTTGCCTGCAGCCTGGCGTTATCCTGTGCAACCCTCTTCTTGGCGGCCTCAATTCTCTTGTCGCCGGTGTCTTGTTGCCGATCAACAGCCTTTTGTTGTTGCTCAACAGCTCTTTGTTGTTGCTCAACGGTGCGCTGCAAGGCCTTTATAGTAGCATCGGGGGTGTCTTTTTTTGCGGCATCCTCAACGCGCTTTTTGGCATCCTCAACGCGCTTTTTGGCATCCTCAACGCGCTTCTCGGCGTTCTGGACCTGGGTTTCGACCTGCTTCCGGGTTTGCTCGACTTGTTTTTCCGTGCGCTCGACAGCTCTCTCGTGCTGTTGAATCTGGTTTTTCACATGCTGAGGAAATACAAGCTCTTGCGTTTTCCGATCTTTATCCTTGCCAAGTTGCTCAGTGGCTTCCGCGATCTTGGCTTCTTCATCAATAATTTCGTCAAGGCGCTCAAGTGCCTCGACCATTTTTTCCAGGTTATTCTTTTCCGGCTCAAGGATTTTCGCCAGTTGCCAAAGGTTGTCGCGGGATGTTTTCTGGAGAGAAACCGCGCTCATGATACGCTTGTTGGTAATTTCCTCAGATGCCTTGGACAGGGTCTCGATTAATCCGGCCTCGGTGGTAAATGCCACGGCTTTTTTTGGCCTTTGATCAGGAGAGCCTGCCGTCAGTTCAGCGATTGATTTCAGCTTGTCGTCAATAATCGAAGCCTCGGCACTCAGCGATTTTTGTTCAGTGGACTGAAGTTGCAGGGAGATGCGCTCGGAATGGTTCGGCCTTGCCGCTTCAAAGGTTGATGATGCGAGTGCTATTCCCTCATGCAGATTGGTTGTTTGCCGGTTGCCGAGTTCTCGCACATGCCGGGCGAGTTCAAAGAGTGCTACCTGGGTCTGGTATTCCAGCAGGATTCTACGTAACTGCACGATGACCCCCTTCTGCCCGGCATAGGCTCCAAGGACCTTGGCGCCGGCTCCCGGATCATTGGGATTGGCCCTTGCTCCCCCAAGCATTTCAAGGATTTCAGCCATTTGCTTGCTGGAGAGGCCGCCAAGGACCCGGCGAATGGCCTTGAGGACATCGAGATCGGCGCCGGCGAGTCCGTTACGCTCAAACTCATCAACGAGCGCATCAAGTTGTTCACCGGTTCGGTGGGTGGAATCCTGAATACGTTGCTGTTTACGTTCCTGATTAAGAAGTGAGGACTGCGGATAGGCACCGAATGAATGGCCGGCGGCTATCGTAAAAAGGATAAGGGTGGAAGCGATTTTGAAACTACGCGGCAGGATCATAACAATGTTTATTGTAAGGCAGTTCTGGGCACATTCCAGAGATCAATCTTGTTTTGGAGGAGCTCTTTTTTTGGAAATATTGCTACGAATGACTGTTTCAAGGTCCTTGTTAAGCCGCTCCTGGTCAGTTGTCGCTTCACTTACTGTTCCTAGAGCATCTGATGCCCGGCCCAGCAGGTCAGCACGTTTTTCCTCCGGGGTAACTATCCTGACCAGCAAATGTTCACTGCTGCCGGTGTTGGCACTGGCAGCGTTTTGGTCGGTCGCCTCCAGCCAGTATTCCAGGACATCACCTTCGGTGAGTCCGGGCTGCAACTTGGTGAGATCCCAGTCAAGTTGGCCATTGACGGATTTTGGCGTGTTTTTTGGGATGCTGATGGGAAGGGATTCCGGTTCCGCACTGCCGCGACGATAGCGCAGATTCATGGAAGCTATACCGAAGCGGTCGGTTGCCTCGTAATGGATCAGGAAGCGGGCATTACGTGTGGCCATTTCCTCTGCCCTCTTTGGATGGGTGATGCGTATTTCCGGTGCCCGGTCTGCCAACAGTAATACCCTATAGACGACATCGTCCCGGGATTGCATTTCTTCGGTATCGGTCAGTGAAAGGCTGAACCCGGAGAGTTTTTCCGGCGGGACAGTGAATTGCACCGTGGAAATCCTTGGATCAGCACTGTCGATCTTGACAGGGATTTGGGTGTTGGCGCCAATAAGGTGTAATGCTGCCCCGGAGAGGTCCTTGGTGGATGTGATTTCCAGTGTCAGTTCCCCGCCCGGAAAGAGGGTAAAGTCGCCGGGAGCATGTGCGGTCGGGGCGTTGCCCGTGAAGGAGGGATAGGTTTGGGTGCCCTTGATACTTGCGACCCTTGGGCGTTCCAGCGCCGTAACTTTAATGTTACCGGTTCGCGCATCATTAATTGTTGCCTGGAAATGAAATGACTCCTGAATGTCGGCAATGGTTACGCTATAGGCTCCTGTAGCGGCTGCGTCGTGAATGGGAACCGGTTCAATTGTGTTGTTCGACTTGTCAGAAGCCAGCGTGTATTTCTCCGCATCTGTGCGCTTGCGTTCGAGCAGGAGTGTTTCATTGCGCCCGTTGATGTAGTCTACTGAAAGTTCCCCTTCTTCAGGGAGCGCCACGCCATCGGCTATGCTTTGAGCGGTAAAATTCAGCTCAACGGTATCGCCAATACCCACCCGCATTTCCCCAGGAGCCTGAATGATTTTGGTTTCATGGGGGATTGGGGTTGTTGCCCCGAATGCACGAGCCAGGAGTATCTCAAGGTTTTGCTTGCCGATGATCGCCCCACCACTCCCCGCAAGGACGATAATGCCAATGAGCAACAGGATGGCCCGGGCCATTTTTCGCCGGTCGACAATATTTCCAAACTGGAAACGGCGGGCTTCACGCTCGGTTTCCACCACCATTGCCCTTACCATTGCCGATGGTGCATTGGCAGGCACAGCGGCTTTGCCGGCAGCGAACTGGACAGCACTGATGAGGCGACTGTCAAAGTCAGGATGATCCTTTTCAACCATTAAGGCGACTTCCTCCTGGCTTCGCTTCTGGGTGACCAGGGAAGCCAGTGTCCAGATTACGTGCCCGCCGGCAACAGCCGCGATGGCGGTGAGAAGGATTTGTCGGTTGGTAAGCGATAACTCGGCGAACCAGTCGAAGAGTAGTGCCAGGCTGAAGAGTAAAAGGCCCAGTGCGATGGTGGCGGCAAGGCGGCGGAAAAATTCTGTGGCAACGAGCTTTTTCCCGGCATTGTTCAGTCGTTTGCTGAGCAATTTACTGTTGCTGACAAGCTGTCTGGATGATGTGATTGCTTCGGCCACCGTGGAGTTATTTTCAGTCGCAGGATGAGATTTGCTGGGGTGGCGGTTGGTGACCACCGGGAAGCTGGAAATATGTGCTGTATCCACTACGCTGAGTACTGCGAGCCCAAGAAAGGGGCCACGGCTTTGTAAAGTCACCTGAGGAAAAGGGTCAGTG
>CAWVVE010000318.1:0-3869 GCA_963933075.1 uncultured Verrucomicrobiaceae bacterium
GGTGCGCATGCGGATGAATACATTGCCCAGGCCTTCGCCGTATGAAATTCCCGAGCCGTCCTTCTTGAGGTGTACGATAAAGCGATCGCATCGCATGGCAAATCGCGGTGACTTGATCTGGACATCACCGGAGAATTCCATCTTGGAGGAGCCGATATCAAAATCGGTCTGTTTGATGGCGCTGATCACCAGGTCGTTGGTGCCTCCCGCAGATGTGGAAGGAGGTTCATGTTTAATGAAGGGCAGGTTGTCCTCTGCCTTTGTCAGGTCGAGGACGTCTTCAACACTAAGGCCGAGAGTATTCTTTCCCTTTGTGAGACTTTCGGCAAGTTGCACCGCTTGTTCGGGCAGGCTTCTTTGTGGTGTCGCGCTTCCTTTTTTTACTTCCACTGTTGATGATGGAGGTTGCGGGGGAGGTGGCATTTTTTGCGGTTTTTCAGTGCGGCTTGCGGCAATATTCTCCCTATTTGGCAGATTCTTGGTTGTCTTCCCGGGCTTGAGGGAAATGAGTTCGCCGGCAATGATCGCGGGAGGGCTGACTATTGGCAGGGGAGGGGTTTTGATTGACGGTGGTGTCTTGGCTGTTGGTGCGGGAGCCTGGGGCTTGGCCCTTGTCCTTTCAGGCTTTATGGATTCAGGAGCGGTATTCTTCAGCGGTTTGGCGGTTGCCGCCGAGGCAGGAGATGGCGGCGGGTTCAGTGGTCCCGATGGCGCGATTTTCTGCAGGTTGGCCGGCGTTTGCGCTGAAGAGTGTTTTTTGGAGAGTGTCCCTTTACGGGGTTGAGGATTGACGTTCTTTTCTATGCGCCGGGGCGTTATGGCGGTGGAGTTGTTTGTGACTTTCTTCCCGGTTGCGGAAGATGATGCCGGCCTTGGCTGAGGATTTATTGCCCGGGTCTTGGCTTGAGGTTGAACCACGATCGGCCGCGATGCGCCTTTCCTGTCGGCGGGCGGTGCGGATATCCTTGGCGGCATGGAGTTGCGCTTTGGGCGTTCGGGAGCCTTGACCGTTGCGGGTTGCACTATATGTCGAGATGGCTGGCGAACGGATGGCGGTCGGGAAATTTGGGGCTTGCCGCGTATGGGTGCCGGGGCGGGACGGTTCACGGGGCGGGCCGGGGCTTTTGTATTATGCTGGGTATTCGAAACCCGGCGATTATTGCTGGAAGTGATTTGCGCAGGTTCACGGACAGGCGGCGTGAGCCGGGGATTGGATATCCTTGTTGATGAACCCGCAATTGGGTTGCTGCGAGGCTTTATCGGTGCAGGTCGCGGAGTGACTTCGTTTTGCAGCCTGCTCTTTTGGCTGCGCAGGAATAATTCCCGGCGGTGCTTTTCTTCAGCAGTGAGTGTTGCGCCCGCGGCAGCGGCCATGAAACAAAGGCTTAAAACCACGTTCAGGCAGCAAATTCCCGGAAATTTCAAATTAATAGCGGATCGCACAATAATTATAAAATAAACTCCGCTTTATAAGGCATTAAGGAATATAAATAAACCTAAAATATTATTTTTTGTTCGTTGCCGGCTCCCTCTTGAGTATTTCCCCCGCAAATCATTGATATTAAATGATTAATAAAATACGCATGGGCCTATTGATGCCCCTTGGTAATTGGGGTCGCAGGATTATGGACAGAAAAATTCGTTTCGCGGCAAAGATTTGCAGCATCTCGGCAATTCATCCGTAATGCTCCTTGCTCGAACACTGGAGAGATACTCACACATTAAGGATTTATGATTTATCCTTGCCCGCCGGGTGGTCTCGTTGGACGATCGTGATTTAGTTTATATCTTACAGCAATTTATTTAATATAACGCATATTGTAAGGCGTATTTTCCTGACTTAATTAAGGTAACATCTCTTTTTTCTGCATAATGATTATTCGATTATCCAATATACGACTTGCGGGGTTATTCAGCTTTTTGGGATTGCTATGTTTTTCTCCAGGCGCTCTTGGTGAGGATCATCCAGTGGTCAAGCACCCGGCATTTACTGCCGAGCAGGTTACGTTCTTTACCAGTGAAGTGCGTCCGCTGCTCACCGAGCACTGTGTTCGGTGTCACGGTGGCAAAGATTCCAAAGGCAGGGTTAAGATCCGCTCCGGGTTGCAGTTGATCAGCCGTCGTGGGCTTGTGCTCGGAGGTGAACACGGTACGGCTATTGATCAGCAAAATCCTGCCAACAGCCTATTGCTGAAAATGGTGAGCTACGTTGATGAGGATCACGAGATGCCGCCTAAGGCAAAGCTCAGTGATGAGCAATTGGCGATCCTCAATAAGTGGGTGGAGATGAAGGCGCCCTGGACACCCGGGGATATCAATGACCTTGCAGGCACCGAGGAGGAGGCACTCACCACCAAGGTCAACGAGACAACGAAGAACTTCTGGTCATACCGGCCTTTGAAGACACCCGACATACCAAAGGTTGCCAATGCACTCTGGGCCAAGAATCCGCTGGACGCCTTTGTCTTGACCCGTCTTGCCGAAAACGGCCTGAAGCCAAACCCGCCGGCAACAAAAGAGGAGCTGGCCCGTCGTGCCTACCATAATATTACCGGGTTGGCACCGACGCCCGAGCAGGTTGCCGCCTTCGTCAAGGACGAGTCGCCCGGTGCCTGGGCGGCATTGATTGACGAGTTGCTGGACTCGCCGCAATACGGCGAGAAATGGGCCCGTCACTGGCTGGACGTGGTGCGTTATGCGGAATCAAACGGCTTTGAGCGCGACTCGGAAAAGCCGCACATCTGGCGCTACCGTGACTGGGTGATCGATGCCTATAACAACGATAAGCCCTACGACCGCTTCATTCTGGAGCAGCTGGCCGGGGACGAACTGGACGAGGTGACACCTGAATCAATGATTGCCACCGGGTTTTTCAGGCTGATGCAGTGGGACGATGAGCCGGCCGACAGGAACCAGCACCGGTATGATGTACTGGATGATGTACTGCGCTCGGCGGCCGAGGGATTTCTTGGCATGACAATCGGCTGCGCGCGTTGTCATGACCACAAGGGGGACCCCATTCCGCAGACCGATTATTACAGCTTTATGGCTTTCTTTAACGGTGTGACAAATCATGCAAAGGGGGGGGGCACGGTTGTCGAGCTCGGGACGATTGGCGACCCGGAAAAACGCAAGGCTGCGGAGAAGCGGCGCCAGGATCAGGTGATTGACTTCACCAACCGCATCGCTGCGATCGAGAAGATGGCTGTCGAGTTATTGTCCAAAAAGGATCCGCAACTTGCGGCGCAGCTCAAAGGTGAGCCAGTAAATCCCGGTGACCCGGTTTTAATTGCCGACCATCGCACCCGCACCCAGAACTGGCATTATACAACGGCCAAGCCTGCTGATAACTGGTCAGAGGTCGGGTTCCGTGCCGAGAATGCAAAGTGGAAACTTGGTGAGGCACCTTTTGGCACGGACGTGCCCAACGAGAAGCCAAAGACTGCCTGGAAAACAAAGGGTATTTGGCTGCAGGCCGGATTCCAGCTTACCGCTATTCCTGCAGGCTTGAAAATGTCTGCCTATCACGATGAGGATATTGAAGTTTTCCTCAATGGTCAGCTCCTGGGTCGCCGCGGCGGGCACACTGCAAGCTATGTCGAGATTCCAATCAACAAGAAGGCCCTTGCCGCTTTGCAGACCGGGCGCAATGTGGTTGCCGTTCATGTCAAGCATGGCAGCGGCGGCCAGTTTTTCGACCTGAAGCTTGAGGCGGTCGCCAAGAAGAAAGGCGCGCTCGACATTGCCAAGCTCACCCGTAGCCGCGGCAAGGAGGTGTTCACCGACGAGCAGGTGCGTGCCTATCGCAAGTTTGTCAACGATCTCAAGAAACTCAAGGTCCAGCCACCCGCCGGCAAGATGCAGGCGAT
>CAWVVE010000319.1:0-3869 GCA_963933075.1 uncultured Verrucomicrobiaceae bacterium
AGGAGCGTGGTAATTACGGAACGTGGCGGGCAACCCTGTTTCATTATTAATAAAACCTAGTCGGGAACCACAAGTCTTCAACGAAGTATACGTCGCCGGTTTCTCAGGCAATCGAATGATTCCCAAGTTACTCTTCAGTGTAGGTAATGCGAACGCGGGCAAAGAGCGTTTGATGGGATTGAGGAAAACTCCACAGCATGGTTGAGGCATTTCCCTTGTGCCCGTTGTAACCCTGGAAGACCGCTTTATTGGAATCCCAGGATTCAAGGTCAGTGGAAATCTCGATTGAGATCTCAGCACCTTTTGCCGAGAGCATTCTGGGTATCCCGACAATGACGTTGTCGTCCTCGAGTCTTGTGGTGAATGGGGCCTTTCCAAGGAAAAATACAACCGCATCAATCCCGGGCGTTGTATCAAAGCAAATGCGGGCATCGGAGCCTGGTGATCCTCCTGTGACATTACCCGGCAGCCAATTTCGCGCCAGGCTGTGATCGGGATTTGATGCGGGATTTGCCAAAACAAGACTGTAGCCGGATCCGTCTGCTGATTCCGGCCAAGGTTTGGCGTCATCGTAACGGAAATTGCGAATGATGGAATCCTCACGGGACACGAGCGTTATTGTTTCCCCGCCGTTGTCGAGTTGTCCGGTATACTCGACTGGAGTCAGGACAAGGTGTTCACCAGGATCCAGGATGCTCTCTTCATTGAAAGTAAAATTAATGCCTTCTGAAAAGTGAACTCCTGCGAGGCTTATCGGTGTACTGGATATGTTTAGCAGTTCAATGAATTCACCTTCTTCACTTTTGCCGCCAGGGTTATAGTGGAGCTCGGAAATTACCAGGTTGTCGGTCGTTGCGGGGATGCCCGTCGTGAAGGCAGCCTCAGTAATCGCGCTCCACTCTTCATTTTGATAAGTTCGCGCGAGGACTGTGGTTGAGCTGTTGATTGATAGCGCGGAGCCTGCAGGTTGCGATTTTGAAAGGCTCAGGTCAAAGACCATGTCACTACTACCGGCACTTATATTGTGCAGTTCCACAGCGATGGTGTTTGTGCCCTCGCGGAGGAGTTGCTGTGGGAATGAGAAGCTGTCGAAATCTCCTTCGTTACCATCGCTTGTTGACCTGCTGAGGTGGGTGATTTCACCTACGGGCATATTGTCGCGGATAATTTCCGTGCCGTTGATATAAATGACAGCGCCTCCATCGATTTGTGCCATGCACTCTGCCGCTGTAACGGTTGCGGCGTCGTTTATGTCGAATGTCTGGCGGAAATAAACGGTGATGCTGCGGGAGGGATTTATTATTGTCTCGAGGGTGGTGCCGTTGATGAGTCCGAAACCCAGTGGGGCGACGCCTTTGCTCCAGTCCTCGTCGTTAAATTCCGCATTTCGCCAGGCGCTGCCGAGGTCATCCCCCTTGTCATTGTAAAGCCAGGATGTCCCGGCAGGGATGACGATTGTCTTCTTGCTGCCGCTACCGGATATGGTTTGTGCCTCGGGGTTAATGGCACCTCCACTTAACCTCGGGTCACTGCCGTCAGTCGTGAAATAGATGAGGCCGCTTTCCGCTGTAATACTCAACGGAAAGCCTGCATCAACGTGACCGCCATGAAGGTTGAATGTCGGAGCCGCCACATCCGGATAAAGGTTCTTGGACCGGAATTGCTGCATCACGACCTCAGTGCGGAGCGGGAAGAATACTTCATTGAGCCATGTCAGCTCTGTTTTCCACTCGTTCTCGATTGTATAAGGATTATTGGGTCGCTGACGATCCCCCCAGCGTGCTGATTCAGCGATTAATGAAGGTCTAATCTCGTCCGCCCTGGCGTTGTACCTTGCCTTGGAATTGATCGCAGTAAGCGGTCCGTCATTGAATAATGCACGCTGAATATGGTCAGCAAAGAGTATGCGATATTCGGGATTTGCGGCAAGGTCCTGATGCAGTTCAGTTGCATGGTAACTCCAGTCGCGGTCCGTTGAATCAAAGGTGTAAGTGGAGTTTCCTGACCTGTCGCCGAGTCCTCTTTCTCCATCCCACATAAAAAAACGAAACCCCTCGCCCGGTGTTCTTCTTCGCCCTGCCCGCCAGTTATTGCGCCAGTCCACATTTCCGGCATAGAAATTAAAGAGGAGGTAGTCTATGAGGTTGTCGAGATCGAGGTATTCCTGGATAGCGGTATACTTTGTGTTGCCTGCAAGCCCAGAGCGAGACAATGAAAACATTGCTTCCCAGTCCTCATCGCTACCGTCACTAAGCACGTTGTTTTGTTTGAACACGTCATATTCCTCCTCTTTGCCACCGAGGTGTTGTGCGAGAAAATGAGCATCAACCCGCTCGATAAGAGTGTAGAACCCCCAATACAGGCCATTGATATATAGGTGGAAATATTCCTGGTTGGCAGATAAATGTCCCATTGCCGCCTGGGAGTCTTTGTAGAACTGGTCCCTGATATACTGGACATTGCCCCTTGTCCCGGGACCGTTGCCGGTGCTGCCGGGAAAGGTCCAGCTCTCGCTGTTGCCTCCACGAAGAATGAGGTCGTCAAAAGTGTCAACTGAGGTCCTTGAGAACAATCGGGCTTTAAGCTTTGCCGGTCCGTATTTACGGCGGAAGGTGACACGAAGGTGATGTTTGTAACGATTGGGATGGCGGGCATAATTCCCGGCTATTCGAACTCCGCAGTTGACCTGTTTGCCGGCAACCTGATTGAAGCCGATGAACTCAACTGAGCCTGGTCGTTCCCATTCCCGTGGAGTTCCCCATCCCGGCAGGAACTGGTCGAGCGTTCCTCCATATGGGTTGGAGTAAATGCCGCCGATATCCGGATTATTGCTTTCGTTGAACAGGTCACCGGGTTTCATCGTGAGTGAGATTGTGGGGTGATTGCGAAGTGCGTCTATAACACCCTGTTCGCCAAATTGCGTGATGACCTCAGGGTCCATCTCGTAATCAGCCGGACGCGGTAAGCCGGTGTTTCCGTTGCTTGTGGAGTTGTCGATTCCCCAGGTTTGAGGGAATCCTTGCGGAGTTGTCGGCTGGGTGATGACGTCAGCAGGGAAAATGTAAGTTTGCGTGTCGACATTGCTGCTCACCATGCCGGGGTGGGTGGCGATAGCCCTGATCACGCTTGTAGCGTTGATTTCCAAAGCTTGGGTGTAGAGGGTTCCGTTTTCCGGCGAGGGCAGCGTGAAGTCGGCGGTGTAATAAATCGTTGCGCCTGGTGTGGATGATGAAATCTCAAGGGGGAAAGCCGAGGAGAAGAGGCCTCTGGTTGAGCTGAACTTTGTATCACGAACGTAATCCGAGTAGGTTGCCGGGGCATTCGTCCTTCCTGGTGTCGGAGTGTTGAAATATCCCGGTTTCCCGTAGGATATTGCGTAAAACTGCTTCGGGTAGTTGAAGGATGTATCAGGGGTGTCTTTGTCAGGGCCAAGCAGAGCAAGGTATTCGCCTGATTCACTGAGCGAGAAATTGGTGTGCAGTTCCTGGCCGCTTATTGCACGATCCTTCCCGGAAGCGAATACCAGAAGATATTGCCCTGGAGAAATTGTGATGTCTGGTATTGGCCATTTCCTGTTTGAGTCAGGATCGTCTGTGAGGGAGTAACCTCTTGTGTTAATGGCAAGAGCTCCCTGGTTATGTAGTTCTATCCAGTCGGAAGAATCACCATCGCTGTCGGGAAATTCATCTGAACTGTTGGCGGAAAACTCGCTGATGCTGAGTGCAGCATGCGCTTCCCGGGGTATGTGAATGAACAGGAGCACTGATGTAATCAGCGCAATAAGGATTGCGTTGGCGGGAGAGGGCATTGGGCTAGGATGCGAATCAGGGGTTGGCGGGATCTTCAGAATTGCATTAGGCGATAAGGTC
>CAWVVE010000320.1:0-3858 GCA_963933075.1 uncultured Verrucomicrobiaceae bacterium
CCTATCGCCATCGACGGCTCATTTGACGATGCGCAAAATATCGTTAAGGAGCTCTTCGGGGACCTGGAATTCAAGACCCGGGCCAACCTCTCTGCAGTAAACTCAATAAACCTTGTTCGGATCCTGGCACAATGCGTTTACTATTTACACGCGTTCAACCAATTAGCCGCTGACAAGAGGTCCGCGCTGCGCTTTGTCGTCCCAACCGGGAATTTCGGGAACGTCCTTGCCGGCTGGCTCACTGCCCGCATGGGGCTTCCTGCGGAATGCTTTGTCGTCGCAACCAATCAAAATGACCTGCTCTACCGCCTGTTCACCAGTGGCCGTTACCAACAGGGTAAGCTAAGCCATTCACTGGCTCCCTCGATGGATATTCAGGTGGCCTCCAACTTTGAGCGTTTTCTGCACTATCATTTGGGAGGAGACAGTCAACAAACCGCCCGTATCATGGCGCGGGTCAAGGCCGGCGAAGCCGTTGACCTGCCGGATTTTCACCCTGGGAAATTCACCGCTACACGCACAGATGATAATGGCATCCTCAAGAACATCAGGATGACCAGGGAGAAATTCGACTACCTGCCTGACCCGCACACTGCATGCGGCTTCCAGGACATCAATCCCGCCATTCCAACTGTCATCCTCGCCACCGCGCACCCGGCAAAGTTTCCGGAAACAATCCGTCAGGCTGTCGATGAACAATCCACACATCCGTCACTGGAAGCACTGAAATCAAGAGATCCACTTGCCGTGAATCTCCCGGCTACCTGCAGGGCCGTACGCGATTATCTTGAGGAAAATATACTGAAAGGATAGCGCCACGCTTTTTTGTCGATATGCTCCCATGATTCCCTGTGCATCACCTGCATGAAACTCACCGCTAAGAACTTATCCTCTTGTCTTTAATCGTCCAGAAATACGGCGGCACCTCGGTTGGCACACCCGAGCGCATACTTAACGTCGCACGACAGATCCTTGATACCCAAAGGGCAGGGAACCGCGTGGTCGCGGTGGTTTCGGCAATGGCCGGAGTGACCAACCAACTTATTAAACTCGCCGACCAGGTCTCCCCCGGAAACCCGCCTACAAACCGTGAAATGGACGTTTTGCTGGCCACTGGCGAACAAACCACCATTGCCCTCTGCTCAATGGCAATTAATGCAATGGGCGGCAAGGCCATATCTCTCACCGGAGCCCAGGCCGGAATCGCCACCGACAGGGAACATACCAGGGCAAGGATTTCTAACATTACCCCTGATGAAGTCCACCGGCTGCTGGATGACGAACACATAGTGATCCTCGCCGGATTCCAGGGTAAAAGCCCGGAAGGACGCATCACCACCCTTGGAAGGGGAGGATCCGACTTGACCGCAATTGCGATGGCGGCAGCGATAAAAGCTGACCTTTGCCAAATCTTTACTGACGTCGATGGTGTCTACACGTGCGATCCGCGCGTGGTTGTCGATGCTCAGAAAATTGACGAGATCGCCTATGACGAGATGCTGGAAATGGCATCTTCCGGATCAAAGATAATGCAATCACGATCCGTTGAATTTGCGAAAAAATTCGGCGTGCGCTTTGAAGTTCGCAGTAGCTTGAACAACAACCCAGGAACAATAGTGACCAAAGAACACCCAAACATGGAAGCCGTGGTCGTACGAGGCGTGAGCATTGAACGAGAACAGGCGAAAGTAACCATCGAGAATGTCCCGGACAGCCCGGGCGTTGCCGCCCGGATTTTTGAGGCTGTCTCTGATGCAGGGGTCATCATCGACATGATTGTCCAGAACGTATCCAAAACCGGGAAAACTGACATTTCATTCACCCTCCACCGTTCTGATCTCGCCAAGGCCGAGAAAACACTGAACCCCCTGGTCAAAGAACTCGGCAATTCGGTGTTCGTAGAAACCACCAAGGGTATCGGGAAGCTCAGCGTGGTGGGAATAGGCATGCGCTCACATTCGGGGGTCGCCGCTCAAATGTTCTCTGCCCTGGCCGACAGTGGTATAAACATACAGATGATCTCGACTTCCGAGATCAAAACTGCAGTGACCATCGACGAAAGCCAGCTTGATCAAGCCGCCAATGTCGTGCACGAAGCCTTTAACCTCTCAAGTAAACCCTGAAAAACAGCCCCGCTTGACCACCGCAAGAAACCACCCGCCTCACCAATGGCCAATGATTGCCAGGTGGTTCGCCGCCAGCCGGATCGTGTGGGTTGTCTCGATCCTTGGAGTTGGCCTTGGCGGGGTCCTTGGCACACCAAGAACCGGTGAACATAAACGGGCATTTGTCGCAGAACCCGAAAAGTCAGAAAACGAGAAAATTATCCGTCTTCAGATTTTCCTGGACGAGCAATCCTTTGGGCCCGGAACAATCGATGGCGTGATGGGGCAATTTACCCGCAAGGCGGTTGCCCACTACAATGTCCTTTTCGGGCTGGAATACAACAACTACAGCAGGGCCCTGAGTGAATCGAATGCCTTAATCAAGAAGAACTACACCACTTATACCGTCTCTGAAGGGGATTTTAAATTCGTTGGCAATGTTCCATTCGAGCCTGAGGAGCAAGCCGAAATCGATTATCTCGCCTACCGCTCCATTCAGGAATTTGTCGCCGAGAGATACCACACGGATAATTACTTCCTGGCGAAGATCAACCCTTCAACAAACTGGGACGAGGTCATCGCCGGGTCCGTCCTCAAGGTTCCGAATGTCACGCCGTTTGTCATTGAGGATTTAGCCTTAAAGAAATCCTTCCCGCGGGACAGGCAACTCAGCAAGCGAATGATTATTATCGACACCTCCCAGAAACTGGCCGCTATCTGGGAAAAAAATCAACTCATCGCCACATTTCCAATTACCCCCGGAGAGGAAAAATTTATCCACCGCGGCAAATGGAAACTATGGAACATGATCACCACCCCGGTATTTCGCTGGGACAAGAGCATGCTGGAAACCGGGAAACGCAGCGATGAATTCTACGAACTGCCGCCCGGGCCCAACAGTCCCATCGGTATTCTCTGGGCCGGCATCAACAAGGCCGGGATAGGGCTGCACGGCACGGCGCTTCCGGAGACTATCGGCAGGTCGCACAGCGCCGGGTGTATCCGGCTGGCAAACTGGGATGTTATCCGGCTGCCGTCCCTTATCCGGCCCGGGGCAACCGTGGAAATACGCTGACCCGCGATGCAGGAATTCTAGCCTGTATTGCGACGCTTCTTGCCATTCCGCTTGCTTGAAACCGGCGCACGCTGTTTAGCTGGCAGAGCATCAGTCTTCTCGGCAAACTCATGCCACAGGGCACTGAGTTCAGTTGCTAATTTCGGCTTTGCTCTTGCCAGGTTGTTGAGTTCGGTGCGATCAGCTTGCAGGTCATACAACTCCCAGGGGCCACCACGGACGGAAACAACCTTCCAGTTGCCTTTTCTTATCGCACGGTTGTTTCCAAAATGAAAATAAAGCACCTCGTGCCCTTTGCGCTGTTGCCCCCTGAGGACAGGCACAAGCGATTTGCCCATCAGGGGGGTAATCACCCGGTCACCACTGCGTTTTGGATATTCAGCTCCGGCCAGTTCAATACAGGTAGCCATAAAATCAATTAAATGAGCGGGTTGATGACTGATTGATCCCTTCCCTGCTTTCAATCCTTCCGGCCAGTGAACGATCAGCGGGCTGCTGATGCCGCCCTCATGCTGGTTCTGTTTATACCACCTGAAAGGAGTATTGCCGGCGTGTGCCCATCCACTGTCGTAAGTCCAGTAACTTTCCGGATCCCAAGGCATCTTGTCCTTGCCGCGGGTGCGTTCAAACGGGCAGGCACCGTTATCAGAACAAAACATGAACAGGGTCTTGTCGAAA
>CAWVVE010000321.1:0-3836 GCA_963933075.1 uncultured Verrucomicrobiaceae bacterium
GCCGTGAACTCTGCAGGTAGCCGGCAAGGGCATAATAATCCTTGGTCGATATCGCATCAAACATGTGGTCGTGACAACGTGCGCAGGAAACTGTAAGCCCAAGAAATGTCTTACTGAAGACGTCAATCTGGTTATCCACGCGTTCAGCCTCATTGCCGCGCACATCAGTCGGCGCATGGGTGGCCTCATGCAGGTGCCAGAACCCGGTGCCAATCAGTGACTCGTTGTAATCTTCCTCAGGATGAAGGCGGGGCTTTTCAATCAGGTCACCCGCAATGTGCTCGGCAATCAACTGGTCATATGCAACATCGCCATTGAATGCCCTGATCAGGTAATCACGATACTCGGTTGCGTGTGGAATAGGGTAATCAAATTCATGGCCACAACTCTCGGCATAACGAATCGAGTCCATCCAGTGGCGCGCCCATCTTTCACCAAAATGGGGTGAATCAAGCAATTCATCAATCACTCCGGAAAAAGCATCCGGGGCATCATCTCCGATAAAAGCATCAACCTGCTCCGGTGTCGGAGGAAGCCCTATTAAATCAAAATAGACACGACGAATCAGCTTGCCTTTTCCTGCCTGCTCCGAAGGCTTCATGCCCTTTTCCTCCAGCAGTGACAACACATGCAGGTCTATCGGGTCGGATGACCAGGCCTTGTCCTTAACGGCAGGTAATGGTAAGCGCCGCACCGGTTGCCAACACCAGTGTTCAGCACGGCGTGCGGCAAGATCAAAATCTTTTGGTCCAAGTTTCTTCTCGGCAACGGGAACAGCTTCATCCGGCCAGGGGGCGCCCATCTCCACCCATTTTCTTAACAGTGCAATCTCAGCTTCCGCCAATTTCTTTTTCGGCGGCATTTGAAGATCCGCATTGGCATACTCCACGGCCTCAATGACCAGGCTCTGGCCGGGATCCCCAGGCTTAAGGGCTGCCCCGGAATCCCCTCCCTTGAGAATACTTGCCCCATGGTCAAGCATCAATCCCGCCTTGAGTTTTTCAGCCTGCACAGAATGGCAACGGTAACAACGCTCTGCAAGCAGGGGCCTTACCTTCGCCTCGAAGAAATGCAATTGCTCGGCTGAGGGAGCAGCCTGGCCCGGCTTATCCTCGGAGAGGACAAGCGCCGAAATCAATAAACTGGCACGTAATGGACTCATGACACTGCTGGTATACTTCCACAAACCCCCGCTTCTTCCAAGCAAAGGCCGCAAAAAAACATCAATGCCCGGCAAAGGATGCCAGAACCCACTTTCATCCCGGAAATTACCAGTACAGGTCGATCTTCCTGCGCAGGAATTCGACGCTGCGCCTTAATTGCTCCACGCCATCCACGCCATCCTCAATACTGATCCACCCGTCAAAGCCGACGGAACACAATTCCCTGAAGATTTTATCATAATCATTGAGCCCCTGGCCGATTTGCCCGTGACAAAGCCGCTTGGCATATCCTTCCACCCCAATCTCCTCGCGCCGCAAATCCTCAAGCGTTCCCTCGACAAGATAACGATCACTGGCGTGCATCGTCACCACCCGGTGCTTGATCTTCCCCAGCAACTCGAGCGGATCCTCGTTAGCCAGGAAAGTATTGCTCGGGTCATAATTCACCCCGAATGAGGAATGCCCGATCATTCCCACCAGTTCACAAAAAACATCCATCTGCTGGGCGAATTCCGGGAACTCCCAGAAATCATCTTTATAGTGGTTCTCGATAACCAGCGTAATTCCCATGGATTGAGCGTATTCAAGGCACTCGGCAATCGCATCGGCAGCGAAACGCAGTCCATCACTGCGGGACACCTCAGGCCTGCGCTGTCCCGAGAGAACCCTGCAGAATTGGGCGCCAAGTTCAGCCGCCATTTCAATCCAGCGCTTCTCCTTCTGCACTTCCGCTGCACGAGACTCGGGGTTCTGATGAATGAAGTCCGGTGAGCAGCACAACATGGGGATCTCCAGCCCTCTGTCACGCGCAGCATTGCGGAACTTTGCCCAATTACCCCGCTCGGCATTCTCAAGGAATCCCGCATACCACTCCACCCCGTCAATCTCCAGTCCTGCTGCTATATCAAGCCAGTCCTCAACCGTCATCTCTCCATTACGGCAAAGCTCATGCATGTAAGCCTTTGGAAATGCAGCTAATCTCGGCATTGTCTCAAACTCTGGCTTTGTCCCAACGGCACCCTTGGCATTGCTGATCCAACACTAGCACTTGGGTGCATTCCTGCCAATAAAGGGAAACTGCGACAATTCAACCACCTGACCACTGATCGGGCCGAACTCATCGCTTAAGAAATGCACGACAGTGGACGCTATCTCTTCGGGGGTAATCATGCGGCCACTGGGAGCCTCCTCCTTGCCAAGGGTTTCATGCCAGTCATCCGGCATTCCCTCGTCAATCTTGCGCTGCCTCTCACCCTCACTGAGAACCCAGCCGGGATTGATCTGGTTAACCTTGACTCCATGCTCACGGTGAAGGGTGTCACCGAGGTTGCGGGTCATGGTCATAAGGGCGCCTTTTGCCGCGCTGTATGCCAATAAATTAGGTTCACCGGAATAGGCATTTACCGAGCCAATATTCACCACGAAACCTTGACTCCTGCTGAGCTCCTCCAAGGCAGCCCTTATCAGTAAAAGCGGGGCCCGGGCATTGATCGCCATCACTGAATCAAAGAAGACGGCATCCGTCTCCTCAATGAGGTTGCGCCAAACCACCCCGGCATTGTTTACCAGTCCGTGCAATGATCCAAACTCCCTCAGAGCACACCGCACAAGGTCCTCACAATGCTGCGGGTCGGCCAGATCACCCACACATAAAGGCATACCAAGTGATTCAGCCACTTCCCTGGTTTCATCAGGCTCAATTCCGTGTATTAAAACCTGAGCGCCTTCAGCAACAGCCCTGCGCGCCGTTGCCTCACCAATTCCCATCGAGCTTCCTGTGACAATTATCGACTTGCCTTGCAGTTTCATCATCTCTTCAAGCATATCAGCCTCGGGAGGAAATGCACAGGTTTAGCCGCCCGGCACCAAAACCGACTTCACCACTTTCCCCGAGTGCATGGCATCAAAGGCAATGCTCCAATCATTCAGATGCCATTTCCCGCCAATCAAAGGCGCAACGTCGAGGGCCCCACTGCCAAGTAAATGCAAGACTCTCTCCCACACCGGCCAATTATGGCTGAAACTACCCTGCAGGGTCACATTCTTCTGCACCATCGCATCCATGGAGAATCCCAGAGGTTGCGGCCCCCACCCAACCTTTGACACCCACCCGGCAGGGCGGACAAGGTCGACAGCCGTTTCCAGTGTCTCGCTGACACCGGCGGCATCAACCACAACATCAGCCCCAAGACCATCACGCTGGCGAGCCCAATGCCCGGCATCCCCCGTCAACACCTCGATACCATATCCTTTGTTGGCAACCTGCAAACGCGCGGCATCTTCCTTCCTGCCCAGCAGGCACACATCGCCGCCCCTCAGTTTTGCCATCACTGCGCACAAAATCCCGATCGTGCCGGGGCCAATTACAAGGACGCGATCTCCCGGCTCTATCCTTGTATTGTTGACCATGGCATTGTAGGCCACGCAACACGGCTCTGTAAGCGCGGCATGTTCCATCTGCAACCCATTGGGAATCCGGTGCAGGCACCGAACCGGAACTTTAACAAACCCTGCCATCGCTCCATCAACGCCATATCCGAAGCCCTTGCGCTCCGGATCAAGATTATACAAGCCACGGCGGGTCATCGGGCTCTGCTCATTAATAATGGCAGCAGTCTCTGAAACCACCCTCTCACCCGGGCTCCACCCGTTAACATCATCCGCCAACTCAAC
>CAWVVE010000322.1:0-3821 GCA_963933075.1 uncultured Verrucomicrobiaceae bacterium
TTGAGGAGGGCTTCGACGTGATCATGGACATCGATGTTCAGGGAGCCGAACAGATCAGGGCCTGTAATGACCCATTTATTGCGCGTTCCCGCGTTGATGTCTTCATGATGCCTGCGGATACCCGTGAGCTGGAGCAACGCTTGCGCGCGCGCGACAGCGAGGACGAGGAGACCTTCCGCTTGCGCATGGGGAGTGCCCTCGAGGAACTTGGGCATTGGCATCATTATACTTATCGAATCCTCAGCAGCACGCGCGAGGCGGATTATCAATCATTTACAACCATTCTTCAGGCTGAGCGGCTGCGGGTGGCAAGATGGTTGTAACGACAGGCATGGAATGCCCTCACCGCTGCCGGGCATTGTGCCGGGAAGGTTAAGCGTTATTTGCGCAATGCGTTGCGGTAAGTTACCACCGCATCAGCAATGCCGGTTGATAAAAGGGCCAGGTAGGAAGGACTGGCAATCCTGCGAGCTTCCTCGGGGTTGCTGAGGAAGCCGCCTTCAACGAGGACGGCGGGTTTGTTGATGTCGGCGAGGACGGTAAAGCGATCACGTTTAATACCCCGGTCCTCGGCCCTGGTCTTCTTTAAGAGGGAGGCATGGATGGCGGTGGCCAGCGCGATGTTTTCTGCGTCGCGAGCATTTCCCGTGAGGACATTTCCCTTAACGCCCCTTGAGTTATGTGTACCGGTGTCCTTTGGGCTGAGGGCATAGGTTTCAATGCCTTTAGCTGAGGAATTATTGTACGCATTGAAGTGCAAAGAGATGAAGATCGCGTCATCAATCCGGTTGGCAAAAATGACCCGGTCCCGGAGAGTGGGGAAAGTGTCCCCGCTGCGCGTCATGCGCACGCGGAATCCCCGCCGCTCCAGGTCGCGTTTCAGCAGGTTGGCAAGCTTCAGGTTAAAATCCTTTTCATTGCCGTACTTGCTCTTGCTGCCCGGGTCACTGCCGCCATGTCCCGGGTCGATGACTACCGAACGGAAACGCTTGGCACTCTTAATGTAACTTGGCCGCAATACCGGGTTGATAAGCTTGTCGAGGTCGATGCGTGAGAAGAGATAATTGCGATCCTTATGGGCCACCGGGTAACTCAGGCGGAACAGGATACGGTTTATATAGAGGGCGTCAGAACCGCTGCGGATCTCCATCTCGATTTTTGGAGAGAGGAATTTAAGCGTGCCATTCTTTATGGACAGTGAGTTGAAGCGGTAGAAGTCCTTGATGTTCGCCGCCGTGACGTAATCACGATCATTGTGTTTAATAATCCTCAAGGCAGCCCCCTGGGCAGTATCGAAACCCCATCCACAGCACAGGCTGATGGCAATTGTTGCCAGCAACGTGCGCGGGATTGGAGCATTATCGGCCTTAATCATTGGTTTTTGGGTAGCCAGCCACTCTCTTAAGGAGTTTGGCAAGCCTTATAGTTAATATTATTATTTCCCTGAGACTCAATTAAATTTTGCAAACAGGGAGCCGATCAAGTTATTTCCGCCCACATGCCTGTCGAGATACCTAAAGCCTACGAGCCCAGTAAGGTCGAAGATAAGTGGTTTTCCCGCTGGATCGGCGAAGGAGCGTTTCATGGCAAATCCTCTTCGAGCAAAAAACATTACAGCATTGTAATTCCCCCACCCAACGTGACAGGAGTACTGACGCTTGGGCATGTCCTAAATAATACCATTCAGGATATCCTTGCCCGCCGGGCCCGCGCGGAGGGCAAGGAGGTGATGTGGCTGCCCGGGACGGATCATGCCGGGATTGCAACACAATCAAAGGTTGAGAGGCACCTGCGTGAGACTGAGGGGAAGACGCGACGTGACCTTGGCCGCGATACCTTTCTGGAGCGCGCATGGGAGTGGAAGGAAAAACATGGAGGGATCATTATCAGGCAACTCAAGAAGCTGGGATGTTCCTGTGACTGGGACCGCGAACGGTTCACGATGGATGAGGAATATTCCCGGCAGGTACAGGATTGCTTCATCCATTTTTTCAGAAACGGGCACATATATCGCGGCAAGCGCATGGTCAACTGGTGTCCGGTTTCCCTCACGGCGCTTTCCGATGAAGAGGTCATCATGAAGCCGCGGCGCAGCAAGCTCTATTTTATGCGGTATGAGATTGCCGGGGAGAATGGGGAGTTCCTGGAGATTGCCACCACCAGACCCGAAACTCTGATGGGGGACACTGCCGTTGCCGTTAATCCCGGTGACAAGCGGTATAGCGGCCTCATTGGCAAGCATGCGGTTCGTCCTTTCCCCCGGGCAGAAATCCCGATCATTGCTGATGAACATATTGATCCTGAGTTCGGCACCGGTGTTCTTAAGGTAACCCCTGCCCATGACAAGGCGGATTTTGACATAGGGATAAGAAACGGCCTGGAAATCATCGATGTGTTGAACCCTGACGGCACGCTCAATGCCCTTGCGGGCGAGGAATTTGAAGGCATGGATCGCTTTAAGGCCCGCAAGCGTGCGGCTGAAAAGCTTGAGGAGATGGGCTTGTTGGTCCGCGTGGAGGAATATGAGAACAGCGTTGGTTACAGCGAGCGTGCCGATGTGCCGGTTGAACCGCGCATCTCAATGCAGTGGTTTCTGAAGTATCCGAGGGTAAAGGAGTCCACTGCAGCCGTGGCGGAGCGTGAGATCAAGTTTCGTCCTGAGCGCTGGGCCAAGACCTATGCCCACTGGATGGAGAATATCAAGGACTGGTGTATCAGCCGCCAGTTGTGGTGGGGGCACCGTATTCCCGTGTGGTATCGACGGGATCGTGCGGAAGCATTGCAGAATGCCGAATCGCTCGACAATAAAACCGCCGGAGAGGCCCTTCACGTGAGCCTGGACCCGCCGCCTGACCCCGAGAACTGGGTGCAGGACGAGGATGTGCTTGATACCTGGTTTAGTTCCTGGTTGTGGCCATTTGCCACCATGGATACTGAGACAAAGGCAAAGTTTTACCCGACCACCGACCTTGTGACCGGGCCTGACATCATTTTTTTCTGGGTCGCGCGGATGATTATGGCCGGGTATGAGTTCACCGGGCAGAAACCTTTCTCCAATGTGTTTTTCACCAGCATCATCCGCGACAAAGAGGGCAGGAAAATGTCGAAGAGCCTTGGCAATTCCCCGGATCCGCTGGATCTGATTGACAAGTATGGTGCTGATGCGCTGCGATTCTCGATCATGCGTATTGCGCCAAGCGGCACGGATGTGCGCTTTATCGAGAACAGAAAGAAGGACAAGGACTCCGGGGTTGAGAACAGTGAATGCCCTCAGGTTGAGGAGGGTCGTAATTTTGCCAATAAGCTTTGGAATGCCTGTCGTTTTCGACAGATGCAGGGTGGGAAAAGCGGTCCACAGGATGGCGAGGGCAGTGACAACCTGGAGAACCTTTCAATTTATGACATTGATATCCTGGCCAAGCTTGATTCGCTCCACGATCATTTAAAGAGGGCTTATGAAGGCTACAAGTTCCAGGAAATAGCGAGCAGGCTCTACGATTTCTTCTGGAGTGAGTTTTGCGACTGGTATCTGGAATCCATCAAGCTGCATCTACGCGAAGAGGTTGATCCGCAGGTGCGCAGCCGGACCCTATTGGTCTTTGACATGGTGCTGACACGCTATCTGCCGCTGTTGCATCCTTTCATGCCCCATATCACTGAGGAGCTCTGGGAAAAGCTCGGGTTTGCCCGGGAAGGGGAGCTTTTGATGCGCAGTTTGTTGTCCGGGGATCCATTGCTTGCCGGAATCAATCCGGAGAGACTGGATGAGGCGCAGCAGCGGACAGCGGCAGTCCATGAGGCGACAGGACGCGCCCGCCATA
>CAWVVE010000323.1:0-3820 GCA_963933075.1 uncultured Verrucomicrobiaceae bacterium
CAGTGGAATGCTGTCAGTGCCGGGTCGGTCGACTTTGGCAACTGGCACCACATTGCCATCACCTATGACAGCTTTACCAACACCAAGACCTTCTATGTCGACGGTTCCCTGGTGAGCACCTCCAACCCGGCGGCCTTTAGTCCCAACAACAGCAACAACGCTGACGGCTTCATCCACGAGGATGAAGACCTGCATATTGGCGGCGGTGGGGACTCAGGCACCTCCTTCCGCTGGATCGGCCTAATCGACGACGTCGGCCTGTTCCGCAGTGCGCTGAGCGGGGATCAGGTCGCCTCCATCATGGAAAACGGTGTCGGCAGCCTCATGAGCAGCACACCCTTTGAAATTATCTCTGTTATCCGCAACTCAGCCACCGAGGTCGAGATCACTTGGAATGCCAAGCCGGGAATTATCTACGCGGTTGATCGATCCGTAGGGCGAAACATCTTTAACTGGGGAGAATTGGATGACGGCACAATCGGCGAAGGCGAAACTGCCCGTTACATTGACAGCAACATACCGGCCGGTTCAATAGATGTCTTTTACCGGGTTCGTGTCGTCGAGTAAATCATCAATCGCTCCGGGCACCCTGTCTAATTATGCCGCCAATGTATCGGTGAGAATATTCTCTGCCAAGTGATCGATCCTATCGAGATTCTCGATCAATTTGCCACTGGTGCGAACGCACCAGTTCACTTGTCACCACTTGGATCCGGTCATATCAACGACACTTTCCTCGCCGTTACGGACACAGGAAACTACGTCCTGCAATGCATCAACAGCGTCGTTTTCCCTGATGCCGGAAGGCTGATGGAAAACTTTTCCAGGGTCACTGCTCACCTGCACTCACAAGATGTCGCCACGCTGGAACTGATCGCCACGACTGACGGCAAGAACTTTCACCGCGATACCGAAGGCCACGCCTGGCGCCTTGTCCGCCACCTTGAAAATACCATCAGTGCCAGCGTCCCGCCGACACCGCGCCAGGCGCAATCCGCCGCTGAAGCCTACGGTGAATTTTCCCGGCATCTTTGCGACCTGCCCTCCCCGCGCCTGCATGAGCTCATTCCCGGTTTTCATGACACCCCGAGCCGACTGAATGATTTGCTGGGTGCCCTAGAGGCGGATCCAGAGAAACGCGCGGATGGCGCGCGCGATGAAATCGACGCCGTGCTTGGAAACCGGGACTGGTGCCCGGTCATCGCCGAAGCAATGGCTGAGGGATCAGTACCTGAGCGCATCGCCCACAACGATGCCAAGCTCGATAATGTCCTGTTCGACACCGGGACCGGCAAGGCCGCCTGCGTCATCGACCTCGACACGGTCATGCCGGGCAGTATCCTGCACGACTTCGGTGACCTGGTGCGTAGTGCCGCCGCGACTGCCGCGGAGGATGAAACCGACCTCAACCGTGTTGCTGTGGATCAAAGAATCATTGATTGCCTCACCGAGGGCTTCCTGCGCGGCTGTGGCGATATGCTGACTGCCCGGGAGCGGGAACTTCTGCCAGTTGCCGGGAAACTTATGGCTTACGAGCAGGCTATGCGCTTTCTCACCGATTACCTGCAAGGTGACCCCTACTATAAGATCACCCGCCCCGGGCACAACCTTGAGCGCGCCCGCAACCAGCTGCAGCTTGTGAAAAGACTGGCATTCGCTGGTTAAGCGCCACTGTTGCCCCCATCGTCCTGCTTATCATCCCCATCGCCGGAAAGGGACCGGAACATCTGCCTGATGTCCTTGAATCCGCCAATCGAGACATACACCACCATCACGGTGTAGGACACCAGGGTCACCAGCAGCAGGGCTCCCCAGAAAAAGATCCATCCGCTCATCGACTATTGCAGTGTTGTTTGGTTTTCATTGTTCCTGCCAGTGTTGGAGGTAAGCAGTGACACGACGACCATCGCCACCAGGGCAAATGCAGCCAGTGACAAACCGATGTGTTCACTGCCAATGCTCTTCTCCTTGATAAATTCATCAATATTCAACAACTCCTGCACCGGCTTCAGCCCGACCACCGCCAACAGGCCGATGCTTAAAGCGGTAAAAGCACCGGCGGCAGTAGCTCCCCTCCAGTAAATCCCAAGCAGAAGGATGGCGAAGGCGCCGGTGAAATAAATGGCTCCGGAGACCGCCATGTAGTCCCACAGGTCCTGGCCAAGCTCATACCATAAGCCCCATATCACCAGGAATCCGGCAATCACGAAGAGCAGTACACGGGTAAGAAGCAACCTTGCCCTCTGTGACATCATGCCGCCGCGGGACGGGTTGACAACATCCTCGGTCAACACCGAGGCCCAGCACAAGAGGTAGGTGTCATGGGTCGACATGAAGGCCGCGATCATGCCCGCAGCCACCAGCCCGATGACACCCATCGGCAGCAGTTGGCCGAGGAACACCGGCATCGCTCGCATCGTCACTGACGGGTCCCCTAACACCGCGCCCTGTTCATCAAAGAATGTCTCATCCCCACTCTGGAAAAAATAAACCAGCGCACAGATGCCGATGAACTGCGGGATCATGAAACGAATCATGAAACCCAGTGACGACCAGAGATACATGCGCTTGACCACCGCGACGCTCTCCGCCGCACAGGCGCGCATCACCGCCGTCTGCCACACCGCACAAGAAATCACCCCCATAAAAAACATCCACCCCACGTAGGAGCCGCCAACACCATCCGCGGCAAATGGATCAAAGCCACCGTCGCCGTGGATTTTCTCGACCCCGGTGACAAGGTTGTTCCAACCCACCTTGACCACTGCCAGGACACAGGCCAAAATCAATCCGAGGGAAAGCACCACAAACTGCACATAGTCGGTAATCACCACCGAGACCATTCCTCCCAAAGCCGTATAGAGGAGTACCAGCAGGATCATTGCCGTCATGACCCACTTGACAGCCTCCCACTCAATGCCGGTGATTCCGGCCACAAACTCCCCACCCGCCCGCAAAAAAAGGCCCATGTTCAGGATACCCGCCGCTGCCAGGACAAGCCCGCCGAAGATACGCAGATTACGACTGCCGAAACGCTTCTGGTAAAACTCGGGAATGGTCATCACCCCCATGCGCCGCAGCGGCACCACGATGAAACCGGTAATACCCACCACCAGCGTCGCGATGCCCGCCATCAGGCCAATATGAAAGGCGGCAAAGCCGGTGGTGAATCCCTTCTGTGCAGCAAACATCGCCGTCACCAGGCCTAGCTCGGAGCCAATCATGGTAGCGATCCCCAGCCGGGTGCGCAGTGAACGGCCGGCGACCAGGAAATCCCCCATGCTCCTGATGTAGCGGTTAACCCACAGCCCGATGGCCACCGTGCCCATCAAGTAAGCGCCGACAATGCACCAGTCGAGGACAGTAAAATTCGTTTCAGCCATGACGCGACCCTTATTCCATACGGGAACCGTCTCGGACAGTCAATAACACGCTTACTAATGACCAGTAACAAGCTTGTGCCGCCACTAGCGTCCGCTCATCACCACCACCCGCACGAACCACTGCCTGCCATTCTCCTGCAGGGGCGGATCAAACCCGTAGATGTGCTCAAGTGTACCGTCAGCAAGATCGTTTTCACTGACCGGGTTGGCGGTGGCCGGGAGCCATGATTTGAGGTCTCCGGAAACCTCAAGGGAAATATCAGCCGCATCAGCCGCCAGGTTGCGGTGGATGATCAATTGGGGTTCTCCCGTGGCGGAGACAATCAATCGCGGCAGCGAGGCCAACGCGTAGGAAATCAAGTTCCCGCCGGCAAACGGCACAGCGTCACTTGCCCCGGGGTTACCTCCGGCTGAAGTGCTGGCGCGCCAGTTGGCAG
>CAWVVE010000324.1:0-3819 GCA_963933075.1 uncultured Verrucomicrobiaceae bacterium
GCACGTAAAGGAATCGCTTTGTGCGGATGCAGCGTTGCGGGTAACCCAGTGTGTTGAAGCGCGAGGAGGAATGCCGCTCACGTCCGGAAAATATCTCTGTGCGTGGGTGTGTTTCGCTCTTCCCTTCTAACAGGGAAAGAAAACTTCTCCCAGCCAGCGGGAATTCTGCGGGTGCCTTGATCCCGGTTACCTCGTGAATGGTTGCGCTCAGGTCGGTAAAGCTCAGCAGTGCATCACAAGCTTGACCTCCCTTGACTTTGGATCCCCAGGCGATGGCCAGCGGCATGTGGATGCCGAATTCCGTGCAGTTGGCCTTCGCATAGGGGAATGGCATGCCGTTGTCACTGGTGATGATGATGAGTGTTTCCTTGAGCTCTCCCGTTGCTTCCAGGAGAGCGAGCATCTTTCCACAGTCCCCGTCAAAGCGCTCAATCTCCAGCGCGTAGTCCAGCAGGTCCTCCCGGATCTCCGGCGTGTCAGGAAGAAACGGTGGAACCTCGGCCTGGTCGAGGGTCTTGCCTGACTTGAGGCCGCTCCCCTTCTGGTAACCTCGGTGGGGATCGGATGAGCCGAACCAGAAGGCAAAGGGCTTTTTCCCCGCTCGTTCCTTAAGGAAGCGTTCAAAACCGGCGGCATAGTTGCCGCGTTTTGCTCCATAGTTTTTTCCGGCGGGGTTTTGCTGGCGTCCCCCGTCCTTGTAGTTGCCAGGTCCCCAGCCCTTGCCCGTGTAGCCGGTGTGGTAACCGTCCTTTTCCAGCAGGTCCATGAATGTCATATATTTCGCAGCGAAGGAGGATGCATGGGTCCCGGCGTGCTCAATCATCCAGATGTGCCGCCCGGTGAGGAACGCTGCCCGGGATGGGCTGCAGCCCGGAGCGGGGCAGAACGTATTGTTAAAGAGCATGCCGTCGCGGGCAATGCGGTCGAAGTTCGGGGTGGAAACCATTCTGGAGCCATAGGCCGATGCATGCGGGAAGGACTGGTCATCGCTCATCATGATCAGGATGTTGGGAGGATCCGCTTCAACTGATACGCTGGCCAGTATTGGGATCAGGAGAAAGATAAAGAGGCGTTGCATGCCGGATTTGTAGCGGAATCCTTAAGGAAAGGAAAGCAACTTGACCGGGGCGGTAGATGAATCGTTTATTTGCATGAGTATTAGTTTAAGTGCAGACAGGGCCTGGTTATGGCTATGTTGCTCCGAAATTGTGAATGTGGTGCCAAGAGTCTTGATGGTTGCCCTGCTTCTGCAGGGTTTCTGTGTTGCCGATGAGATTGATTTCAACCGGGATATCCGGCCGTTGCTCTCACAAAACTGCTTTGCCTGTCATGGTCCTGACCAGCACAAGAGGAAGGGCAAGCTGCGCCTTGATACCAGGGAGGGTTCCCGCAAGGTGATTGCGCCGGGTGACCTGTCGAAGAGCGAGTTGATTGCAAGGATAATGTCAGGGGATCAGGAAGAGCGGATGCCGCCCGTTAAGGAGGGCAAAAAACTCGACGCGAAACAGATTGAATTGTTGCGCAAGTGGGTGTTATCAGGCGCGCAATACTCCGAGCCCTGGGCCTATGTTCCGCCCAAAACCCATGCCATTCCGGTTACCGCCGACAAGGAATGGGGCAGCAACTGGATTGATTCCTATGTCCTCTCCGGGATTGAAAGCGAGGGGTTAAAGCCATCTCCAGATGCCGACCCGGCGACCCTTGTCAGGCGCTTGCATTTTGACCTCACCGGCCTGCCTCCCAAGCCCGGGGTCGTGGAGCGTTTCACCCTGGCTGCTAACCGTGGAGCAACCTACGAAGAGTTGGTTGATGCGCTGCTTGAATCACAACATTTTGGCGAGCGGATGGCAGTGTATTGGCTCGACCTGGTACGCTTTGCCGACACGGTCGGCTACCACGGAGACCAGGATCACAATATCACCCCATACCGTGATTATGTGATTGATGCGTTCAACCTGAACCTGCCCTTTAACCGGTTTACCCGCGAGCAAATCGCCGGCGACCTGCTCGATAATCCCACCATTGACCAGCAGGTCGCCACCGGATACAACCGGCTCTTGCAGACATCCCATGAGGGGGGGGTCCAGACAAAGGAATACCTTGCTATTTACGCCGCTGACCGCATGAGGAATCTTTCGGCGGTGTGGATGGGGGCAACTCTTGGGTGTGCCCAGTGCCATGACCACAAGTATGATCCCTACACGACGCGGGATTTCTACGCGATGTCTGCCTTTTTTGCAGATATTGATGAGGTGCAGCATTTCAAGGTCGGGTCTAATTCATTGCCAACCAAGCGCCCACCGGAAATCAAGGTGCTTTCGCGCCGGGACCGGGACTTGCTTGCCGGTCTGGAGGCCGTAAAGCCGCGCACCAAGGACATTGAGAAGCAGATCGCCGGGGTGAAGTCACGCGAACGGTTAACGATGGTCACCCGCAGCATCAAGCCGAGGGTCATCCGTGTGTTGCCGCGCGGTAACTGGCTGGATGAGAGTGGCGATATCGTGGATCCTGCAGTACCGGCGTTCATGAGGCAACTGGATGCCGGCGGGCAACGGCCAACGCGTCTTGACCTGGCCAATTGGCTTACTGATGTCGAGAATGGTATAGGCGGCTTGAGCGCCCGGGTTTTTGTGAACCGGCTCTGGTATCTGTTTTTCGGGGAAGGGGTTTCAAGGAGCCTGGATGATTTTGGCGGCCAGGGTCTTCCCCCGGCCAATCCCGGTCTGCTCGACAGGCTCGCTGTTGAGTTCTACCGGGCAGGGTGGGATATCAAGCACATGGTCAAGCTGTTGGTGATGAGCCGTGCCTATCGCCAGGGCTCCATTGCCACTGAGGAGATGACAAGGCGTGACCCGCTCAACAGGCTCTTTGCTCACCAGTCACGGTACCGGCTACCTGCCGAGATGATCAGGGATAATGCCCTTGCCCTCGGGGGTCTCCTTGTCCTCGATTACGGCGGGGCAAGCAGCAAGCCCTACCAGCCGCCGGGCTACTACAGGCACTTGAATTTTCCGCAACGTAAATACCGGCAGCACAGCGATTCGCGGCAGTATCGCCGGGGCCTCTATGTGCACTGGCAGCGGCAGTTCCTGCACCCGATGCTCAAGGCTATGGATGCCCCCAGCCGTGAGGAGTGCACGGCGCGCCGTGCACGTTCAAACACGCCGACAGCGGCGATGGTTCTGCTCAATGACCCGAGCTTTGTCGAGGCAGCGCGTGCCTTTGCGCAAAGGATTATCACAGAGGGAGGCAATACCCGAAAGAGCCGGATGCAATACGCCTATGGCCTCGCCCTTTCAAGGATGCCGGATGAGCAGGAGCACCGGATTCTGGAGAAGCTATGGGTCGCTGTGCATGATGAGGCCTCAGGTGAGGAGGCTGATCTTTTGGCCTGGCATGCAGTTGCAAGGGCATTATTGAACTGCAGCGAGATCAACACCAGGAACTGAAGTTTTTTTTTACCCGGGGCAATCAAGATGAGAGATCCACAAAGAGAAATGGTCGAGGCAATCAACCGCCGGACATTCCTTGGCCATTCGGGAATCGGCTTCGGCACTGCCGCCCTGGGCTCACTCCTTGGCGGCCAGGCCAACTCTGCACCCGCGCCTCAAACCGGATATCCGGGCCTGCCGGGATATCCGAACCTTCCGGTTCGTGCCAAACGCGTAATTTTCCTCTGCATGGCGGGAGGGCCCTCACACCTGGAAACTTTTGACTTCAAGCCCAGGCTCAATGAGCTCAACGGAAAACCAATGCCGGATTCCTTCACCAAGGGCCAGCCGATCGCACAACTCCAGGGGAAAAAGCTCAAGGTGCAGG
>CAWVVE010000325.1:0-3808 GCA_963933075.1 uncultured Verrucomicrobiaceae bacterium
CGGCATCCTGGCATTTGATTGCCGTTGCCCCCCGTGAATTATTCCCATCCTCTTCTCTTGTATGATGAGAGGAAATAAAAGAAGCCTGTAATGCTCATTGCGTTAAGGAACATGAAGCTCGCTGCTAATGAGAATGGGCGGAATTTTGAAAGCGATGTGTATAAGCCCAGCGCGGCAATGGTATAGATCGTAACCTGCGCCCATCCAAGGACAGAGTAAAGCATGTGAGATCTTAATAGGGAGGCGTTGGTTATTACGCACATCAGCATTAATGCCGGAGCAAGAATTCTCAGGTGTTTATGTGAAATCAATTGCCACCATTGAGGGTGTCTCCAGGGAAGTAACCATGCATTGTAACGGAAAAGAATCTGGAAGTTGCCGGCTAGAGTTCGTGTTTTCCGCAACCTTTCCCTGGAGGAGTTTAGCGGTTGTGGGTCAAAAGCCCGGGCGGCTCTGTTGAAAAGGACCCGACCGCCATTCTGGGTTGCCTGAAGGGGAATGACAACGTCATCAAGGATGGTGTCCTCCGGGATTGGCTTGAAAGAGTCGGCACGTATTGCGTAGATTGCACCGGTGCAGCCAATCGTGGAGCGGAATCGTGATTCGTCGCTTCTTAATTGGCATTCAAGGCTCCAGTAGCGACTGAGTCCACTAAGAGCTCCCTGTCCGGCTGGGGCTATGTGCAGTTCTCCGCTTACACCCACAATATCCGGATCGGCAAACGGTCGGATGAGCTCAGTGATTGCGTTGCTGGCGAAGCTCTGACGGGCATCAGTGAATATGAATATTTCCGATTTCGCGGTATTGGCGGCGATGTTAATACAGGCGGCCTTGCCTTGACGTTGATTGAGCTCAATGACCTTGATGTGCGGGTGTTTGATACTTTTTGCTATCTGTGCGGTGTCATCATTACTGCCATCGCTGACAATAATTATTTCCCATTGGTCATGGAGGAGCCCAGTGGCAAGTAGATTATTGATGCGAGCCTTTATATTTGCAGCTTCGTTGTGCGCAGCTATAAGAATTGATATTGATGTTTTTTCCGGGCAGGGCGGATAAGCGGCCTGCTGAATGTCTGTGGGGCGTAACTTCGCCAACAGCCGCATCAAGATGGGGTATCCCGCAAATGTGTAGACCAGTAGAAAAAGCGCAGTCCAGAAGATGACTTGCATGTATTCATTGTTACCTGTTTTTGCTAGGACGTCAGCCATTAATAAAGGCGAGGCAATTTATGTAAATGAAATAACATTCTTGGGTTTGTTGTCCAAAGCAGTTATTCAGTGAGTTGTTTATGGATTTAACATTTGTTTTTCCCTGCTTGAATGAGGAGAAGACCCTTGGGCAATGCATCCGGGCGGTTCGCCTGTCTCTCGATGCCTCTGGCGAAGAATTGGACTATGAGATTGTCGTTGCGGATAATGGAAGCACCGATCGATCTGCTGAGGTCGCCACTGATATGGGCGCGCGGATTGTGCACGTGCAATGCCGTGGTTATGGAGCAGCCCTCAAGGGTGGAATTGAAGCCTCCAGCGGGCGGTACGTAATGTTTGCCGATGCTGACGCCACTTACTGTTATGAGCACTCTCTGCCGTTATACAGAAAGGCTCTTGAAGAGAATGCGGACATGGCAATAGCCTCGCGCATGACTGGGGACATAGAGAAGGGAGCAATGCCTTTTTTGCATAAGTGCTTGGGCACTCCGGTTCTCACAAAACTCATTAATATCTTGTTTCGTGGAAATCTCAGTGACTGCAATTCCGGATTCAGATGTCTTCGGAAAAGCGCGTATGAGCGCTGGAAGATACGTTCTACGGGAATGGAATTCGCCTCAGAATTGCTCGTCACATCTCTGAAGCACAATGCGAAAACCGTTGAGATTGATTCCGGCCTTAGACGTGGCCCGGAAGGAAGAACGGTCCACTTGCGCACCTGGAGGGACGGGATGCGACATTTGCTATTTATTTTTTCCGAGCGCCCTGAACTTTTTGAATTGCTGGGTGTAATCCTTGCCGGTGCCGCGACCACCCTCCAATTGTCGGCTTATTTTCTTGGCCCCGTGAATTTATTGGGACTGAACATCTTTTATTTGCACAGTAAGATCGTCCTGCTTTTAGTGGGGCTTGCCGGCATACAGTTTTATGTTTTTAGTTGTGTCCTTTACCTGCGAGGTGGTAATGCTGTGCTGAAACTGACGAAGCGCTTGATTAATCTTGACGAGGGAGTTCTCTTTTTCTGGCTACTGATAACACTGGGAATTCAAGCGCTGGTGATTGCCGGTATCTTTGTGATGTGGATGTGGTCCGGATTCAAGGGGTTGAACCTGGTCGAGTTGCTGATGCTGGCAGGTCACTTGTTGAGCCTATTGAGCGTCCTTGCAATCGGGCTTCTTGGGATTCATGTCTTGAAAAGGGTTTGATTATGAATTGCAGGCAACTTTGTCCTGAGGTTTTCTGCAAAGCACATGGTATTGGCCTCCAAGTGGCAGCTTGCATAGTGGGTATTCCAGGAACCGCAGCATTTTAAGTCGCGCAGGAAACACAAAAGCAAAGTTTGTGGTGACTATTTCAAAGGAGGCCCGGCGTAGAAGTCGCCGAGCATTATTGGGCCAGATCAATTTTGCGTCTCGGTCGAAGCTCACTCGGCTCATAATGAATCGAGTCATCGGGTTCCATGGATTGTTTTCCCAGAATGAAAAGTATCCGCCGGGCTTGAGAGATTCAAACACCAGCCTGATTGAATGCATGCGCTCAGAGAGCGGGATATGATGGAAGACTCCGTTGCAGTAGGCTAAGTCGAATTGTGATCGCGACTTGAAAATTTCAGTGTTAATAAATGAAGCTTTACTTTCCTCTCCGTGTCTTTTGCGTGCGATCTCGAGGGATTTTTCCGAAGGGTCAATGCCGGAAATTTCTGCTTGGTTGAACTGTTGCTCAAAAAAAGGCGTTGAGCTGCCTGTCCCGCATCCAAAGTCAAGAATGCTCTTTGGTAGCGACTGGAGTTTTTCCAAATTCCTGGCTAGGAGATGAATGCGCTTTTCTGAAAAATATTCCTTGGGCTCACCTGTGAAACGAAGTCCTTGTGTAAGTGCAGAATCGTAATTATCGGCGAAATCATCAAACGTCGAATCCCTGTCAGGAGATAAGTCTTCACTGGACATTGGCTGATGTGAGCATATAAGCCCTTTTGTGGCAATGCCAGTCAAGGTGCAAGTGACTCAAGAGAAATGTAATGCTGCAGCCTCGCTCTAAATGGAAAGCAAACCATGAGGCCGGGGTGATTTTGCATGCTCTCATCTTGTTTTGTTGTCTCTTTGCTATCAATGTCTATTTGCAGATTGCCAACAGTTCATACGAGAGTGACTTTGGTGCCCATCCTGACGAGGGGGCTCATGTTGTAACGGCATTAATGGTTAGGGATTATCTTGCTGGCGGTTTTCTAGAGTCAGCCAACCCCATTTTATATGCAAAATCATATTATGAGGTCTTTCCCAAGGTCGCGATTGGGCATTACCCGCCTGTGTTTTACCTGATTGCCGGAGGTTGGCTTCTCTTTGGGGTTACCGTTCACAACCTCCTTGTCTTTTCTGCAATCATTACATCGCTTTGTGGATTGATAACCTTTCTTCTTGGCAGGTTGTTCATTGGCAGGGTTTGGGCGATTGGGGCTGCTTTAATGTTTACGTTATCACCCATCACTCAACGATATACCTCTGTCTTCATGTCAGACATGATGTTGCTTGCCGGGTGCTTGCTCTCTGCAGCTGCCTTTTTAAGGTTTATGCAACATGGGAGGAGGGTTGATTCTATGC
>CAWVVE010000326.1:0-3781 GCA_963933075.1 uncultured Verrucomicrobiaceae bacterium
GGCTTTCAAATCGCCAAGGTTTTCAATCGCGATGAGGTGGTGTTTGAGTATGCGCTCTGTGCCCCATGTCACATGGGAATGATTAATGAGTTTTCCATGGAATCACGACAGGCCCTTGAGAATTATTACAGCGCCAACATGATTCCAGACCTTGGAGCCGGCCAATGTGGCATCTGTGAATTGCCCAGGAAGGATTTGCCAATGAATGAATTCTCTCTCGGAGCGGCCTGCCTCGGCAGCCAACTTCTTGAAGCATTTATGATTTGTTCCTCCTGCATGGAGGCCAGCAACCTTCTGGTGTCCAAAAAGACCCAGGGCATCTGGAATGATTTTATCGACATGAATTTCCCTGGCGTGCCCGCAGATGCAAAGCCATGCCCCACCAGCGTGGGCATATTCTGATCACTCGAACTTGATTATTGCTAACGGCAATATTAAACTTAAATCAGCAAACTTTGGCTGATCTCTCCCTCAAAACCGCCAACTCTTAATGGATCGCGAAGAATACTCGCAAATTTCTAGAAGCATGCTTTTCCGTGCACTGGCATCATTTGTTGTTGCTATGGTAATCGCAATCCTGGCAGCCAAGCAAAATATACTCATTGGTATATTCCCGACCTTTTCCCTATTGCTTGTTTTCTTTTTCTGCACAGGAATTAAATTATTCCCTGCATCCGGAGCATGGATGAACCTTCGGTTTCGAAATTTCCGGAGAATAAATTCAGGGCACTCCTCATTGTCATCATCAGATGCTCCGGAAGAGCGCTTCCTGGATGACTTCGGAAGAGGATAACTTGATATCGCAACAACCATCTCACAGCGCATTTTGAGTCAAAAAGACAATCATCCGACTTCACTCAATCTGCTCAGCAATTATCTTCATGAGATTGCAGGATCCGGCGTTAATGATATCCTGCTCTCGGATGCCGCACTGGATAAATTGAGCAACCTTTCCATATCCGGTCCCGGGGAAAATCCAAGCAATCAGGACAAGACCATTGCTCTTTCAGAACTCCAGGGAAAGGTCGAGAACTGCAAGGAATACCGCTCAATTGAAACATTGCGGAACACCATGGTGTTTGCAACCGGCAGCCCTGATGCACGAATCATGTTTATCGGCGAAGCTCCTGGTGCCGAAGAAGAAAAACATCGCGAGCCGTTCGTTGGACCTGCCGGCAAACTATTGACTAAAATCATCGAGACCATGGGCATGGCACGTGAGAATGTCTACATCTCAAACATTGTCAAATTCCGGCCGCTCATTGATGGAGCGGAGCAGGGAGCAAAAAATCGCAAGCCAAGTACTGAGGAGATAGAGGCCTCACTTCCCTTCATCAATACTGAAATCAAGATTGTAAACCCGGAATTAATTATAGCGTTAGGCGGCACCGCCATGACAGGTTTACTGGGAATTGAAACAGGCGTTAACGCGGCAAGGGGACAACTGCACGAACTGGGGCAGCATCAGGTTATCGTCACCTATCACCCCTCATTTCTGCTGAGAAGCGGATCTAACTCTGATAAGCGTAAACTCTGGGAAGACATGTTGATGGCAATGAATTACCTGCGGATGCCGATCAGTGAAAAACAAAAAACATATTTCAGCGCACAATGAATGTTATTCCGGGGGATCATCCTGCGCAGGCTTGTCCTGAATAGCTTCACCATCCTGCTCACCGACCTCTGGCGCTGAGGCTGCCACTTCATCATCCTTGCCGTCATTCTCTTCGGCAACGACTGGAGCAATGTCCTGAAGCAGCTCGTCTCCTGAGAGTGTCAACAACTTGACGCCTTGAGCATTACGCCCGGTTTCACGGACCTCATCCACTTTGATCCTTATACTCTGGCCGCCAGTTGTCATTAGCATCAGTTGCTCATTATCATTTACTGCAGCCGCACCTACTACCGCGCCGGTCTTATCGGTGCACTTCATGGTAATGATACCCTTCCCTCCCCTCGATTGAAGCCTATATTCATCAAATGATGTGCGTTTGCCAATGCCACGTTCACTTGCAACCAGTAATTTTTTGTCCTCCGATACAAGCGCCAGCCCCACAACATAATCTTTATCCACGGGCCGTATACCGTGAACCCCCGCAGTAGCCCGACCCATTGCTCTTGCCTGCTGTTCATTAAAGCGCAAGCTCAATCCCCTGCGGGTGACAAGTATTACGTCATCATTGCCACTTGTTAACCTAACATCAATGAGCTCGTTGTCCTCATCCAGCTTGATTGCAATGATTCCATCCTTGCGGAAATTACGGAAATCATGCACCCCTGTCTTCTTGACCCGCCCGCTTCGTGTCGCAAACAGGACGTAGCCGGCATCCTCACCGAAAGTCACGTCATCCCCTGAATCACTCAAGCGATAAACCAGTCGCAATACAGCGGCGATAGACTCCTCCGGCTGTAGATTAAGAACATTTTTGATGCTCCTTCCGCGAGCAGCACGTGAAGCTGCAGGCAACTCATATACACGTTCAACGTAAACACGCCCCGTATTGGTAAAGAACATAAGGTAGTCATGCGCCTGTGCCGTAAATAGGTGTTCTACGAAATCCTGGTCATCTTCATCTCCTCCCCTTGTTTCCATCCCCCTGACACCTTTGCCTCCCCTGCCTTGAACCCTGTACTCATTGGCGGCCGTTCGCTTGACGTAACCACGATGACTCAGCGTCACGATCATCGACTCGTTGGCGATCAGGTCCTCAATGGCAATCTCCCCCTCATCGGGAAGAATCGGACATCGGCGGGGGGACGCATGCTTATCCTTAATCTCATTAAGTTCATCCTTAATGATTGTCAAAACACGGGATTCCTTATCCAGAATATCCAGCAAATCCTTAATTTCATCAATGACGCCATCATATTCACCCTTAATCTTGTCCTGCTCCATCGCTGTGAGCTGGTAGAGCCGCAACTCAAGGATGGCATTCACTTGCCGGTCAGTGAAGACATACCTGCCATCCTCCAGACTGGGTTGGTCACGTATCAGAACACCAAGCTTTACAGCTGTTTCAATCGAGAATGTATAGGCCTTTATTTTCTGCCTCGCATCATCCCGGTTGCGGGATTCACGAATGATTCGAATGAAATCATCAAGGTGCCCAAGCGCGAGAAGGAATGCCTCTAAATTCTCAGCCCTGTCCTCCGCCTTGGACAACAAAAAGCGCGTGCGCCGAATAATCACATCACGACGGTGCTCGATAAAGGCATCTATCGCCTCAATGACAGATAGCTGCTTAGGGCGCCTGTCATGGATGGCAAGCATATTCACCCCGAAGGAGGTTTCCATTGCCGTGAGCTTAAATAACTTATTAACGACAACCTGAGGCCTTGCATCACGCTTTAGCGTAATTTCAATACGTGTTTCCTCATCAGAAAGGTCCCGCATTGCTGATATATCAGTGAGTACCTTTTCCCTAACCAGCTCGGCTATCCGCTGTTGCAATGTCGCACGGTTTACTCCGTGTGGCACCTGCCTGATAATAATCAACGAGGCACCGGTGGCGCTTTCCTCAATCTCCATCACGCCACGCATCTTAACGCTTCCCCTGCCTGTCCTGAAATAACTGTCGATGCCTTTATATCCGCGAATCTCACAGGCTCCCGCAAAATCCGGCCCCTTTATATGCTCCTTAATTTCCTCTACAGTAAGTTTCGGGTTGTCTATCCGCGCACAAACTCCATCAATCACCTCGCCGAGGTTGTGGGCAGGAACATTTGTTGCCATCCCGACAGCAATACCCGTTCCGCCATTAACAAGGAGATTGGGTATTGC
>CAWVVE010000327.1:0-3772 GCA_963933075.1 uncultured Verrucomicrobiaceae bacterium
CCGCACCGTCATCGCGCTTCAACATCACCAATATCTGATAGAAAGGATCGTCCGCCTGGAGGGAGTTGAGTTGCCCCGCGGACACATTAAAGTTCTTACGGAAATAAAAGGTCCGGTATTGAGCACCGGCCGGTCCCTTATTGATAACGGTGACTTCATTATTGTCACCAAACCCAAGTTCGGCGAAACCTGTGGCCCAGCCGGTATCATTAAAGTCGGTCTCCTTCCAGGCGGTTCCCTGGTTCGATCCGTTATCCAGGTATCTCCATGAACTGCCCGATGAAACCAAGGAAATCTCATTCTGGGCAAGCACGACAGAAATGCTGACTGCAAGAAGCGCCAATACACCCGGGATTTTAAGGAACAATTTCATGAGATTGGAGGATTTGGGGGGTTGAGGTAGAGAGTGTATGGACACCCTGTATGTAAATAATGACACTATCGAGGCCGGGAATCAAGATTTCAGCACCAATTCCGGCTTTCAAAGTGAAGGAAAAGCCGGTTACAATGGTTGTTTGTGGACCGTAAACCTCCTTGCCGAAGCCTCCACCTGTCCACTATACTTAAAATTAGCTGACTCCCTGACGCCATGTGTAAGCAAATTCTGACGATACTCATTGCCATGCTCGCTACAGAGGGGATTGCCTGTTCCGCAAAGCCTGAACGATTCAGCTATAAGGGGACAACCTATCAGGTTGTCGAAATCACCGATGTAAAGGGATCCGAGGTCACCCTGCGCACCGACAAAGGCGAAGATGTCAGCGTGCCGGCGCGCTTCCTTTCATTCAAGCTTCGCGACATGGCGCAAAAATTCGTGACTGCAAAAAGGGTAGCAGCCACGACAGTTGATGGAATCTCCAGTGAGAACGCCAAGAACCTGCAACGCACTCTCGTCGAGGCGGCACGCGGAGGCACTGGAATAAGGCGCTGGATTGCGGGAACAGTTTCAAACGAAAGCCCTGAAGGGGGTATCCTCATCTTCTCCGCTTCCACGGCACTTCCGGCCAAGCATGACCGCAAAGGCGTTCCTCTACCTCAGCAAAGGGTCAAGAACTCGGCAATCTTTATCGAAGGAGTGGTGTTCCTCGATGGCAGCCGGAGGCACGCCGAAAATACCCTGGTGGAGTATTTTGCATGGGACACCGGGAAACGTGTGGATTTCAAAAGTCAGCTGATTCCCCACCTGACCCTCAAGCCACAAACTCCCAAGGCCCTGTTTGAGGAGCGGCAGTGGACAAATACCGACGGCAAGACACTCACGGCCGCCCTGCTGGCAGTTGATAAGGAATCCGGGCAGTTTAAACGGGATGATGGAACCCGCTTTGCTTACCCTCTCAAAAAACTGACACCGGAAGACCGGAAACTCATCGAAAAAGTCGTTCAGGATCGCCTCAAAAAGCTCCAATCAACCCTTTGATGGCAAGGTTGGCCCCACTCGGAAAAGCCCGTTCAATTTTGAATATAATCCAAAAAGCCCGTTGACCTTGATGTATATCAATTGTAAAACATGAATATATTGGATATATTACCCTTCCTCCTTTATTTAACCGCTCCATTGGATTATATCTTCACAGTCAAGACAGGCCTTTCTAACAGATTCACCGCCAACTTCCTCCTACATCCCGCGAAACCATCCGCGTGTTTTCCTTAACATTTTCAACGCAAACTTGATTACCCCCATGAACGCGAAAACATCACCCAGCCATCCCAAAGTAAAAGCAAAGCAACGCGGGACCGGATCGCGCCGCCAAAAAGGCGGGGACAAGCAAAGCGGTATTGCAATTATCACGGTGCTCTCCGTGCTGTTGCTGATGTCAGTCCTGATGCTGGGCTTCTTCTCCGCGGCCACCTCCGAACTGGAATCCTCCAAGTATTACGCCTCAAGCCTGCGCACCCGACAGCTTACCGATATCGTTACCAACATGGTCATCGCGCAGATTCGCGAGGCAACTGCAGACGAAAAAAGGGCAGGCACCCACTTCACCTGGTCCTCACAGCCAGGTTGCATCACCACCTTTTCCAACCGGGGAACGACTTACGACACGCTTGCTGTAGCAAAATACAAGCTCTACTCAGCAGCTGATATGCAAGTCGATGCCAGGGAGAACCTGGCTGAGGACCTGATTCCCGACTGGAACGGCAAGCCCGCCCGGTATATCGACCTCAACTCCCCGCTTTACTCGAAACGCGAAGGCGAGCTCTACTTTCCGATTGTCGACCCGCGCGCCCAGCAGAGCACCAACCAGAACAGCGAAAGTAATGTCGAGGGGTTCAGCTATACCTCAACGAGCTCGACCGGCGGACAGATTAATGGCATCACCCTGCCTGGCAGCGATTCCAATACCCAGCGCCTGCCAATGCCCGTGGAATGGCTCTATCTTCTGGATGACGGCACGATTGGACACCTCAATGAAACGAACAAGTTCGTTGCCAGCTCAGGTTCTGGAATCGCCTCGGAGCGCAACCCTATTGTAGCCCGTGTCGCCTTCTGGAGTGATGACGAAAGCTGCAAAATCAACGTCAATACCGCCTCCGAGGGCATTCCCTGGGATATCCCCCGTTACGATTCAAGGCAGGAACGTGAATACGCCCTCAAGCAGCCGGTTCAGCGGGAGACCAGCCGCTTCCCGGGACACCCCTCAATGGTGAGTCTTTCCTCGGTACTCTATCCGCACCAGGATATCACTGAGGACAAGAAGAAGCTCAAGGACATCTATGACCTGGTGCCCAAGATCGAGTATAGGGGATCCTCCGCATCCGGTTCAGCAAACACCTCCGGCTCGACGAACTCCGGGGTTCGGTGGGATGCCGACAGGCTTTTCGCGACCTATGATGAAGTGCTCTATCGCCATAAGACCGGTCTTGGCCCGCGCGAGGAGAACGAGACCTTCACCAACAATGCAATCAGCAGGAGAAAACTGGAGCAATCCCGCTTCTTCCTGACGGCCAACAGCGTTGCTCCCGAACTCACGCTCTTCGGCACGCCGAAGATGACAATGTGGCCGACCTACACCAGTAAGCCCAATACCTATTTCGACAACCTGATCAGGGCCATCTCAACCGTCGGCACCAACTACCGCAAGTATTACTGGCAACGTAACAGCAGCGGCAGTCGCCACCATGAGGTCTACGTCAACACCTCAGGCCACAACCTGCAGTTGCTTGACTCCTACCTCATGAACCTCATCTCCCCGGCCAACGCGATCCCCGGATTCGGCGGCAGCTTCGGCAAAAAATACCGACCGGGACCCTATGATGACGGCAAGCAGATACTTACCCAGTTGTGGGACTATGTGCGCACCACCAATCTTAATGACCCCTACAACCGCGCCAACCAGTATACCGCCTTTGGTAACGCGGTGGGACATGGACAGGTCGCCGGTTGCTGCCTGTGCGGAGGAACCACCCCGCACAAAAGCCGCTGGGACAAGGCCGGCCTGAGGTTCCCTCGTGGATTCGGCCGCCTCTACACCTTGAGTGAAGTCGCGCTTGTATTCAAGACGACAGCAGAGCGTGCCGTGGACGGCAGCTCGGGTCGCGGTTACCGCTGGCAGTTGCTGCAACCCGGGCAGGTGCGCGTTGATGTGGGGATTCTTCTCGAGACCTTCTGCCCAAGCCACGGGTTTACCAAGATGGTGCCCAATAGCGGACTTCAAATTGTCGGCGGACGCCTTGGTCACCAACATCCGCAACCTGGAGTCACAAACCCTAATACCAATCTTGCTGACATAAAGATTAACGGCCAATCAATTGGTTACACCAGAACAAATAG
>CAWVVE010000328.1:0-3766 GCA_963933075.1 uncultured Verrucomicrobiaceae bacterium
CACTGAAAAAGCGAATAGGCGAGATCCTGCAGGAGGGAAAGTTCGACCTTGGATACAGCGCGGAAGAGGGGAAGTTCGGCTGTCTGGTTTCCCTGCAGTTTGCACGCAATAATCCCGGCATTGGCCTGGGTGCACACATTGAAGCGTTCTCGACCGTTGATATTGCCCCTGTTGTTGGTGAGCTATTGGCAGCTTCCGATAACGATGACCTGAGTGATGAAGATCTCCGGGCGAGGGTCAAGGAACTTACCGAGAGTATTCAGACTCCCAAGGATTTGGTGGTTACCGGTATTTTTGACTCGTTGCGCTATGGGGACATGATCCTGGTTCCACTGGAAACCGGACAGGATTTGTATGAGCTGGATGCCGATGTGCACGGAATTTCCCTTGAATTAAAGGATCCCTTCAGGGCGGATCTGGTGAACCGGGAGTCGGTTCGACCGGGACTTCCGGGCAATTGGATTGCAGAAACCTGGATCCAACGTAACAAGCAGCTGTTTGATACCGTGCGTAATGAGCGTGGCATGATGTATTTTGTGCTTTTCTTTATTATTCTCGTGGCGGCTTTCAGCACGATGAACACAATGATCACCGTGACTGTTCAAAAGCGCCAGGAGATTGGCGTCATGAAAGCCCTGGGGGCCAAGGTCTGGCAGATTGTAGGGGTGTTCGTCGGGCAGGGAATGATCGTGGGCTTGATCGGCTCGATGTCCGGATTGGGGATCGCGTCCTTGGTGCTGCACTATCGCAACAGTTTGCGGGATTTCCTGGCAGAGCGGATGGGCCTGGAAATTTTTCCCGAGGAGATGTATGGAGTATCCGAGATTCCCGCGCAGATTGTGTCCGGTGACCTTGCTATCATCTGTATTGGGGCCTTTGTCCTCTGCACATTGGCTGCCTTACCGCCTGCTTACATGGTAGCCCGCCTTGATCCTGCCAGGGCGCTGCGGGATTGAACCATTGAGAGACCCGTTCTCCTTCAGCGGAGGGTTACCCTCAGTCGCAGATATTGCCTGGGCGAATTGGCGAGAGGGATCAGTGAGCGAGCTACTATAAGCGTGGTGCCGTCAGGCTGGGGAGGATGCTTATCAATTGTCTTGGTGAGGGAATCCCCGCTTTCCCATGTAACCAGGTCTGTGGATACCTCAATGGTGTAGATGATGTCGTCCGCAGAGATGTTCCGTGAGTAATCGAGGCTGAGTTGCCCGTCTTCAATGCCGGTATTCAGTGAGGCGTCAGGCCCCATCGCGTATGCGATAATGTCTCCGCCGGCGAAGGTTGTGGCATCTGATGAACCCGGATTGCCCCCGGCACGGCTGCTCGATCGCCAGCTTGATGGCAGGTTCGGGTCGAGTTTTTCCCGTGGGGCGATCCTTACCAGGCTCGGGCCTTGGCCGTCAGGTGCCCCCGGCCATGGAGCACGGTCATTGTAGGAAAAGCTTTCAATGGTGGATCCTGTGGCGTCGAGCAGAGTAATTTGTTCGCCCCCATTGTCCAGGTTTCCATGGTATTCGGCGGGGCTCAGGACCATGCGACTGCCCTCTCCAAGTTCACTTGCGGGCGGAAAAGTGTAGGTCAAGCCGGCGGAGAATCTCACGCCGGCAAGTTGCACTGGTTGGCTGGAGATGTTCATTAACTCGATGAATTCCCCGGATTCCTCCGGGCCGGATGGGTTGTAATGAAGTTCCGAGATAACCAGGTTGTTTGTGCTTGCCGGAGTTCCGACGATAAACCCGGCGCTGTTTAGCGCAGACCATGTCCCGTTTTCGAGGATACGGGCATTTACCAGACCGCTTGAGTTCAGCTCTACAGGTTGATTGTAGACCCGTGCGGAAGGTGAAACACCATTGGCTAAAATGCTTGAATAGGTAAGCTGCGGGACGATGAGGAAGTCACTGCTGCCGACCGAGATATTCATGCCTTGTATTGCCAGTATATTGCTGCCGACCTTCAGTTCGGGAATTGCTGCGGAGATGTCCAGTTGCTCATAGACAAGGGCCTGTGCATCAGGATGGGATGCCGTGGCGCGTGAGTTCCAGGAAAGGTTAGCGGGGTTGTTCCTGCCGCCGACATGTCTGCCGTTGATGAAGGCGCTGTAGCCGTCATCAAACTTCATGTTTAAAGTGAGTTTCGTGATTTTCCCGAGGGTTGATTGATCAGGAACAGAAAAAGGTACCCTGATCAGGCAGGAGGGGTTAAGCCCCTTCATTTCCGGAACATAAAGGTTGGTTAGCGGATCGTAATGGGCCCCCGTGATTTCAAAGCCGATTCCGGTTTTCCCGGTTTTCCAAGCCGATTCGTCAAAGTCGTTTTGTGTCCAGGTTATTCCCAGGTTGCCGTCACTATCCTGCACGAGTGCGGTGGCCGGTGCGTTTTCATCCAGCAGGACAATTTCCTCGGGAGGACCTGCAGTGGTTCGCGGGTCGGACCCATCGATGGTGAAATAAATAATACCGCGGGTGTCGGGATTGACCATCGACAGGAGGAACCCGGTTGGCACCAGACCGCCGTGCTGGTTGTAATCCGGCGGAGCAATGTCGGGATAAAGGCCCCGGCTGCGGAGTTGATTCACGACGATATCGCGTCGCTGCTGCAGGTAAGTGTCGAAAATCCACTGCTGATCGGGCAAATAATGGTCATTCCTGGTATACAGGTCGTATTGAGAGGAATTCCACTGTGAGCCGGCCTGGACATCCCTGCGAAAGTCTCCCCATCGTGCGGATTCTGCAATAATCGGCAAAAACATCTTATCGGATCGGCGACGCCAGATAGCCGTTGCCGCCTCAGGGCTGAGCGGTCCACCGTTGAACATGTGTCGACGTACGTGATCGCCAAACTGCAGCCGGTATTCCTCATTATTGCTGAGATCCTGATGGATGCCACTTGGGCGGTTGTTGCCGTTTTTTGATGTGACATTGGCGCTTAGCGCTGCTGACAAAGGGGCGGGATTCTGGATAGCCCCCGCACCATTGGGCGAGATTGCGAACTCGGAATCCCAGGGAAAGAAGCGGAATGGCTGGCCTTCAGGACCCTGTCCTGCAGCGCGCCAGTTGTGACCGTCCCAGTCCCTGTTACCGGTATAGAAATTCATCAGCATGTAATCAATGAAGGCATTGATATCCAGGTGCCTGCCGAATTCCCTGTAATTGTCGGGATCGGCGATATTTCCGGCGGCCATTGAAGCCATCCTGTTGTAGGCGGTTATGTTGCCGTTGGTGGCTTTACCGGAGTTGATGGCATCGTAGTCCCCGGGAGAATTTCCGAAATACGAAGCCATGTAATCGGCATCGGGACGCTCGTGAAGGTGGTAGATGCCCCAGTAGATGCCATTGATGTAGAGATGCACCCAGCGTCCGCGTGAACCGGGATTTCCCATTGCCAGGTAGAGGTCGTTGGCGAACTGGTCACGATTATACTGCGCATGGCGTGACTGGAAGTAATGACGGTGCACCCAGCCAAAGTTGTATCCCGAGCGCAGTTGCAAAAAATCGAATTCATCGATCGCGCTGTCCCCGAATGGGGCATTCCTGAATATGTCGTAGTTCAGTTTACCTGAGCCGTATTGTTTACGAAAGCGCAGGCTCATGCTGTGCTTGGGAGTGTCCGGGTTGCGACTGCTACCGCCCTGGATGCGCAGCCCGGCGTTGATCTGGAAGCCTGCCTCGCTGTCATCGTGCACCATCATTTCCGCCGAGACGGCACGTTCCCAGTCATCTCCCTGGCTTTGCGGGTTTTGGTAGATGCCCTGCCTGCCGTAGAAATCATC
>CAWVVE010000329.1:0-3766 GCA_963933075.1 uncultured Verrucomicrobiaceae bacterium
AAATGAGCGATAAAGTGAACCCCCGCCTATATAACCGGGAACCTTTGGCGGCAAACTGACTCCAACCCCTGAGCCTCCAGAGAAAAACAGCCTATACTCCTCGCTTACATCCTCGGGACCAACATCAATGGCCGCCTTGAAATGCAGTTTTTTCTCACTGTAATCCAGGGTGAACCCGGCAAAATCGCCGTGCCCAACAAGTTCAACAACCCCTCCAAGAAAGAGGCCAAGCACCGGATCACTGATCTCCTTTGGAATTCCCAGGTTATCACCGGTAACCTCGGTCAGCCGCCGCGTATCGAGAAACGCACGGGCGAGGTGACCCTCACCCATCCTGTCGGTCATCCCCTTGAATGCGGTTTCCCGGCCAAGGGTTTGTCCTGCCGCCTTTGCGTCATCGTTGGGAAACTGAAGGCTGATGGTTTTCCTCAACAACTCCTTCTCGGTTGTTACAACGATCCAGTCTTCGTTGATGCCGAAAAAAGTGGCTTCATCCTTGTTCCAACGGGTACGGTAAACATGCGCCTGATTGGCAAAATCCAGACGGTCGACACGCTTCAATCCCAACCTGATGAGTGGTGCGAAGCGCATCCTGTTTCTGAGCCAATCACTGGGCCTTGAGGGCTTGATCAACAATAACAGGTGGGGCTCCTTGCCCTCGCCGGCAGGGTAGGCCGCAAGCCCAAATCGCCCGCCAAGGAGCTTCTCGCTCACCTCCCAGATACTCATTCGCAGGACAAACTCAATCATCCTGCGTGCAAAAGCCACGTCCTTGAAGAACCCGTTAGCCTTCAGCTTCTCAAAGTCCTCGCTTTCCAGCAACGACATAAAAAGCTCCGTGGAATGGATATGCTCCACAAGGTCCGCAAGCCCGTGCGTCTCGAAAAAAGCCATTGCTCCTCCCGGAAACTCCCCTGCAAGGGATAAATCCTCACTTTGCTCCTGAGTAAAGGCAACCGTCAGCAAGAGGAAGTATCCACATATAAGGGCTGCCGGGAATTTTCTCATCTTTCCACCGCAAGCTAGTTTCAGAGATCGCGGTGGTCAAAGGGCATTGACCCTGCCGTTTTCCTATCTGTCAGGCGCTATGCTTCAGGATCCCGAAACAAATCCACAGGAGTTGCCCGCCAGCCAACCTTAACCGGATAAAGTTCCGCTTCACTGCTTGCATACCGCTCCATGCCCATTTATTTAACGCCGTGAACAATCCAACCGGCAGTTTTGAGAAGAAACTTCAGGAAGCCATCGCCAACCCGAAGAATATGGGCGAAATGCCCGATGCCGACAGTATTGGAACAGTCGGGAGCGCCGACTGTGGAGACATGCTGCGCATGTTCCTTAAATTTACCGAGAAGGACGGTAAAAAGATCATCGACCGCGCCTCTTTCCAGAGCTTCGGATGCCAGACTGCCATCGCCATTGCCAGCATGGCAACCGAGATGCTGAAGGGCAAATCCATTACCGAGGCCCAGAAACTCTCCGCAGAGGAAATGACCACCGACCTTGGCCCCCTGCCGCCGGTAAAAATACATTGTGGCCAGATGGTGGAGGGAGCACTGCGCTCGGCACTTAGCGAAGACGAGAAAACCCAACCCGATACCATCGACCGGAACACATTAGTCGGTAGCATTGGAAATCCGGAATCCCCGGCCGGTAAAATCAAGATAAACATCACCAAACCCGAAGACACACCATGAGCGAAAACAACCAACAAGGCAGCGAGTTGGAGCTCGCGCGCGACATCGAAGCAATTCAAATTCCCAGCGGGGATAGTTTCACTCTGCCTGCAGGAACAAAAATTATCATCACGCAGTCGCTCGGCGGGACCTATACCGTCGCAACCGATCAGGGGCTGGCGCGTATCTCCGAAAAGGACTCCGACGCGCTCGGGATTCACAAAGACACAGAAAGCCAACCGGCAACCGACAAGGTAAATTCAGGAAAAGATGTCGGGGGCGAAGCATATAAGGCTGCAGTATGGGAACAGCTAAAGACCGTTTTTGATCCCGAGATACCGGTAAACATCGTCGATCTCGGCCTTGTATACGATTGCAATGTCATTGATACCGACGGCAAGCAATCGGCCAGCGTCAAAATGACACTAACCGCCCCCGGATGCGGCATGGGGCCAACCATTGCCGCCGATGCGCAAAGCAAAATAATGACCATCAATGGCATCGATGATGCCAAAGTCGAACTGGTCTGGGATCCGCCCTGGAATCAGGAGATGATCTCTGAGGAAGGGAAAATGAAACTGGGAATGGTCTAATTTAAGAGAATAAAGGCCCTAAGATACCCGCAGCGTGGATAAAAAGGCTTGCGGGAAAAGGTAAGCGATATAGATTTGCGCCCCGTATTTTCCGTACAGTTCTTCACACATCAATCGAGTCCGTCATGTCCCAGCACCGCAGTCTTAAAGGATCATCCTCCGTTGGCGCCAAGCGCAGCGTGCTCAAGCGCTTTGAACGCGTAAAATTACTCAAGTCCCGTGGCCAATGGAAAGACGGGGCAACCCCTCTGGGTCTGCCCAAGACCAAACCAGACGAGTAACCCGGCGTATTGCCGGCGGTAACACCGTCAAAATCCTCCTTTGTCCAAGAGCCAAGATCCCCCGCCGCGGATCAACCGATTCTTAGCGGATTGCGGCCTCGGTTCACGACGGTCATGCGAAACGATCGTCACCGAGGGTCGCGTGTTGATCAACGATCAACCGTGCCTGTCACTCGCCGCCCGTGTCAGGGAAGATGACAAGGTAACAGTCGATGGGCGCACGCTGCAAAAGCAAAATGACGAGGTTAACATTCTACTCTATAAACCAGTCGGATACCTTTGCTCCCGTAATGACCCGGAAGGACGACCCACTATTTTCGAGTTACTTCCGCCCCATCTTAGCCGCCAGCGGAGCATCCACTATTCCGGACGGCTCGATTTCAATAGCGAAGGCCTGATTATCCTCACCAATTCTGGAGCGTTCACACAAAAGCTCTCCCATCCAAGCGAGAAAACCGAGAAGGAATATGTTGTCAGCGTTTCAAAACCTTTCCGGGAAGAACACGCAAAATCCCTGATCAGTGGAGTGGATATCCCATCAGGATTCGCCCGTGCAACCGCCGTGGAAAAAATTACCAAACGTTCCATGGCAATTGTCCTCGAGCAGGGGCTGAAACGCCAGATCCGCTACATGCTGGATGCCCTCGGTTACCGGGTTACGCGACTTGTCCGTGTTCGTATCGGCAACCTGACCGATACTTCACTAAAGCCCGGTCATTGGAGGTTTCTGGGACGGCGTGACATTGCCTCCATATTCAACGAAACAAAGCATTGAGCCTTGCCGCTTGATTCGCTATCCTGAATCGCAAACCAAAATCCCTCCCCCTGCAGGTACTAATGAGCAAGAACATCGAATCACATCTCAACGAGAACCGGGTAATAAAGCCCTCACAAAAATTCTCCCGTTCCGCACGAATCGGCAGCCTTGCCGAATACAAACGACTCTACAAGGAATCGATAAACTCACCCGCAAAGTTCTGGGGACGTGAAGCAGGTGAACTGACCTGGAAAAAAAAATGGAGCAAGGTGTTAGAATGGAAAGCGCCTTTTGCAAAATGGTTCACGGGCGGGAAAATCAATGCTGCTGAGAACTGTGTTGACCGGCACCTTGATGGGCCTCGCAGAAATAAAGCAGCCATCATCTGGGAAGGTGAACCAGGCGAAATCCGCACGCTCACTTACGCTCAACTGCACAAGGAGGTGTGCAAGTTCGCCA
>CAWVVE010000330.1:0-3747 GCA_963933075.1 uncultured Verrucomicrobiaceae bacterium
CTCATCGCACCAGAGCTCGACCTGCTGCCTTTTATCTGTCTTGCTCTGGCTGATGCGCGCGCGGGCATGATGAAATACCCGGTCTTTACCGGCGAGGACGAAGCCGACATCAACGTCCTGGTCGAGGCGCAGGCCACGATCAGTGCCGCCTTGAAAAGTGACGAAAGCCTTGTTGTTCACGAAAGTGGCGGCCTTGAAGAGCGGCCCGCGCCACTCAAGGGGCTTATCGGACCCGGCCTGCTTTGCGCCGTAGACCTCAGCGAGCGCCCAGCGGGCGCCGCGCTCACCGACAGGCAGCTTGCGCCCGGGGTGGATGCTGCCATTGGAATTGGTGTCATAGGTGACGATGAGTCCGGTGTTCCGGATGTCCCGCCAGGTATCCGCCTGGATCTCGCGGACAATGTTGCAGTGGTGGTTCATGTCGTATTCCATCGAGCGGCGGTTGCTCCAGCCTGCGATTTGGATGATCCCGAAGGGCAGGTCGGGTTCATCGAAGGTGGCTCTCCAGTCGGCGATGACCGCGGGGAAAGTGCGGTGGAAGGGTTTCCATGCAGTGGCGAAGGAGTTGTTCTCCCCCTGATAGAAGAGTGCCCCGCGGATGGTCGTCTTTGCCACCGGCATCAGTGAACCGTTAAACATGCCGCCGGGTTGACCACTGTTGGCCGGGTCACGGTAACTGTTGGCGTTTGGCCTGCGCGGCTCGCGTTCACCCTTTGCCTTTGCCAGCTCGCGCTGTTTTTCCCATTCCGTAGTGGCCTGCGCCAGTCGTTTTTCAGCACCCTTTTCGCCCCCACCTTCAATCCAGGCCTTGTGTGCAGAGGAAAACTTCTCCAGGTCAGGAGCCATTTCCGGGATGGTTGCCAGTGTCGGCTTGCTGCACCAGTGCTGGGCACGGGTGCCACCCCATGAGTTGTCAATAATACCCACGGGAACCTTGAGCTGGCGGTGCAGGCGCCTGGCAAAGTAATAACCGACGGCGGTAAAGTTCTCGACATTTCCGCCGACCGCAATGCGCCAGTTGCCGACCGGGTTTACCGGGTTCTCGACCGGGAAGTCGTCCTGTGGACTGATACGGGCGATTTTTGGCAGGCGGATAAAGCGGATGGCGGGGAAATCCGCGGCGGTCAGTTCCAGGTCGGCATCGCGCGAACCGCGCAGGGTCCACTCCATGTTGCTCTGTCCCCCGCAGACCCAGACCTCCCCGACCAGGATGTCACCTATATTCAGGGTTTCCTCCCCGCAGGATACTCTGAGCGAGCGGGGTTGTGCGGCAGCGGGCATCGGGTCAAGCTTAAGGGACCAGGTGCCGTCCTTGGCTGTGGTGGCGGATTTGTTCTGGCCGGCAAAGCTGGCAGTAACCTGAGCATCCGGAGTGGCCCAGCCCCAGAGGGCTACCGGCTTGTCACGCTGGAGCACCATGTTCTTCCCGAAGATATTGGGCAGGCGCAGCTCGCCGGCGGATACCTGCGGGAGGATGGCATGGACAAGGAAGGTGAAGAGCAGAACCGGGCGCATCATTTGCTGGATAATATCACTTTTCTCAAAGCGGCGACAAAAAAAATTCATTTCCCCGCCGACAGCAGGCGCGGGTAATGCCGGCTAAAGACCCCAGGGTGGATTTGGTGTCCGGGTAATTACTAGAATAACTCGATGGGTATCGGCACGATCTTGGCCCCGCCACCGCCAAGCGGGTTGCCTTCCGTTTCCTCGATGCTTTCCACGACCTCGTTTTTGAAAGTCACGGCGAGCTTGCCACTCTCCACCTTAATATAGTATTTCTGCCTGATCAGGTTGCCATATGCATCGCGCCGGGTCTGGTATTGCGGCACCCTTTCGTAGGTCACGTAATCGTAGACATCACTTCGTCCGCCCTTGTCGAGCTTTGAATGCTTGCGTCCCGGTTTACCCATTGAGGCAATAACTTCCTCCGTCGTCATTCCGAGCGCGATCTGATGGTTCTTGATCAGGTCTTCAACAACCTTCTGTCGTTCATAGAGTGCGCGCAGATTGGCGACGAAATCCTTGTCAAGGGAGGCCAGCGAGGAGGGAAATACCCAGCCCTTCACCTGTCCATGAAGGGCCATGCCGCGGATTAAATACTGCTTTTCGGTCATCGCCAGGACAATGACTTTCTTGGCTTTCTTGAGCATCCCTAGGGCCCGCTTGCGCTGGGCAGTGGCATAGATGGGATCTTGCCTGATAGCCAGCAGTTCCACCCTTTTTTCGGTAAAATCCTCAAAGTAAATGGCACCAGGTTCACGGCTGAGAGAGCTTTTCCCGCGCCCGGTTGCGGCTTCAGAGCGGGGCGCGAATGAGGTCAAGCCCACCATGCCGGCAATAAACGCGGTGATGATCCGGGATGGCTTGATTTTCATGACTTTATAGAGTTTACCGGAATTTGGCTTGAAATGCAACGTGACTGAACATTTGCCCCGGGCTTGCGTATGTACAAGGGCAGGACGACCTTGATATTAAGTTTATGCCCGGAAATTCCCTGTCCTCCAAGCTTTACCAGAGCGCCTGCGAGATTATACCCGGGGGTGTGAATTCGCCGGTGCGCGCTTTTCGCAATGTCGATGGTGAACCGTTTTTCGTGCGCGCGGCCAAGGGGTGCCGCTTGTGGGATGTCGACGGCAATGAATTAATTGACTACGTGGGCACCTGGGGGCCGGCGATTCTCGGGCACGCACCGATCCCTATTATAGAGGCGGTTTCCGAGGCGGCGAAGCGGGGCGTGAGCTTTGGCACGCCAAATCCCTTTGAGATTGAGATGGCCAGGTTGATTGTCGATTGGGTTCCTTCTGTGGAAAAGGTTCGCATGGTGAACAGTGGCACGGAGGCCACCATGTCCACGATACGACTGGCGCGGGGATTTACCGGCCGCGACAAGGTGATTAAGTTTGAAGGATGCTACCACGGCCATGTTGACTCGCTGCTGGTGGCTGCCGGCAGCGGTGCACTTACCCATGGCGAACCTGACAGTGCCGGCGTGCCGGCTGCCTTTGCCGCCGAGACGATCGCCCTGCCCTTTAACGATACCGAAAGCGTTGAACAGGCTTTTGCCGCCAATAAGGATGATATAGCGGCGGTTATCCTCGAGCCGATTCCCGCCAATGCCGGGTTGTTTTTCCCGCGTGATGGCTACCTGGAGTTTTTGCGCGAGATTACCAAAAAGCATGGCGCACTGCTGATCTTTGATGAGGTGATGACAGGGTTTCGGGTTGCCAAGGGAGGCGCCCAGGAACTTTATGGGATTATGCCCGACCTTACCGCATTGGGTAAGGTGATTGGCGGAGGCTTGCCTGTGGGGGCCTTCGGCGGTCGTGCCGACATCATGGATTACCTTGCACCTGACGGCCCGGTTTACCAGGCGGGAACCCTGTCCGGCAATCCGCTCGCCATGGCGGCAGGACTGGCGCAACTGCGTGAAATGGAGAAGCAGAGGGGTTGGCAGCGGCTTGAGGAAATTGGCGCGACTTTTGAGAGCGGGATAAGGCGGGTGATGGCACAGGCGGGTCGTGATTACACCTTTCACCGGGTGGGCTCGATGTTCTGCCTGTTTTTCACAGGTGATGCCGTGTTCGATCTTGATTCCGCCAAGGCGGCAGCCCAGGGGGATGCCTTCAAGCCCTTCTTCCATGCCTGCCTTGAACGGGGCATATTCTTTGCTCCATCCCCTTATGAGACGGGCTTTCTCTGCATGGCGCATGCCGAGGAGGATATTGCCCGCACGGTGGAGGTCATCGG
>CAWVVE010000331.1:0-3736 GCA_963933075.1 uncultured Verrucomicrobiaceae bacterium
CGGCGACTCCATCCTGAGCGGTTATCGCAAGAGCGTGATGGGAGCCCTGCAGAGCAGTGCTTACGTCGATACCTGGGTCAATCCCCACTGGCAATCCGATAATACAAACAAGCTCCTGGCTGAGCTCCTGGAGAAGAATGGACCCTACGATGTGGTCCATTTCAACATGGGGTTGCATGGGTGGACGGAGGGGCGCATCAAGGAGGGGACTTTCCGACCACTGACAAGGGCCTATGTCGACGTCCTCAAGGCAAAACTTCCCGAGGCTAGGCTGATCTGGGCCAGCAGCACACCGGTGACCGCGAAGGGCAACCCTGCCGGACTGGAACCTGAGATCAACCCGATCATCGTTGAACATAACCGGATGGCTGCCGAGGTCATGCTGGAGGCCGGGGTCCCGGTGAGTGATTTCTATGCCTTGCTGCTCAACAGGCGTGAGCTCGCCAAGGGAGACCGGTTCCACTGGACCGGTCCCGCCTACAGGTTGCTGGGGGAGAAGGTGGTCGCGGCGATCCGCAGGGAACTGTGATCATCTCCGCCAATAAGCTCGTCCTGGTGCGTTCCTGTAGAGGAAACGAGGCAGCTTTCTCAGGGGAGTGAGATCGCAGAAGGTGTTGGCCTAAGATCTTTTTTTTCAGGACCCGGGATCCCACTGCGTCGATTTACTGCCTGTTACGTATTCAACTGCGAGGAGGAGATTTCGTTTTCATTCTGTGCTGGCAACTGGCGGCGAAGGCTTTTGGGTCGAGTTCGAGGTGGAGTAATTTTCTACAGGCTTACTATCTTTAGGGAACCTTCCACACAATATCTTCGAGGGCAGCTTTGCCATTGCCCGCAATGCGCACCTTCGCGTAGGCCATGGCGTCTTCCTGCCGCCGGTCGCGAAAGGTGTTCTCGATGTCCAAGGCCCGGTCTTTAGCGGCAAAATATGCCTCGATACCATAGCGCAAGCTCATTTTTCGGTGAGTGCTCTCTGGATCGAAATGGTTGACCCGTCCCCGAATAAAAAGACCTTCTTCCGGCGGAATGGCACTTACGGTGATGGCTCGATAGACGCCACTATCCGCTTTTAAGTGCACATACGCCACGTCTCCTCGCCGGAGTTGCAGTTCGGCGGGAAGGACCTGCTCATCTAGATTGGCAATCGTGTAACGCAAGGAAACGTAATTGCCGCGAAACAAACTGCGGGGATCCACCGGCTCTATTTCCAGCACTGCTGGCTGGCCGGTCCAAAGCGGGTAGACGCTCACCAGGTATTTGCCGGCCAAAACCAAAAGCTGGAAAACCGCAACCCCTGCCAAACCACGAATGAGAGCTACCTTGCTCATGCGCTTTGCTCCTTCCCTTGGGTTGAAAATCGCCGCCAAAAGCGAGCCGCCCCCATCAAAACTCCAGCGCACACCATAAACAGGATAGCCGCTCCGACATAATCGCCCACCAAATCAAAGTAGCGAAACAAAGCAAGTAAGAGCAGCATCCCAACGCCCATATAAAAAGAGGCCGTCGAAGTCTCTTGCACCGCCTCCACAATCAACGCCACGCCGTAACACAACGCTATCAGATTACCGGCAATTTGCCAGCCGTCCCCATCCCCCGGGAAAAATTCCACCGCAAGCATTGCAACCGACCAATAAACCACGAAAATCCCCGCCGCTACCAAACCGAGGATGCCACGCCTAGAAGGACCGCGCTTCAACTCAACACCGAGGGCTGCCAACCAACTGCCCAATCCCATGGCTAACGAAATCCACAACCATCCGATGTTTTCAAAGCTCTCTTGGAATAAACCGCGCCAGGGGGATTCAAAGGTCATGACCAAAAGCACAATCACCGCCCCCCGAAGGCCCCACAGCCGCAGGACGCCGCCATACACCTGCATTCTATCGCTTGCGGCGGTGCTGGCCATCCAGGCGCCGAGCATCAACGAGGAGATGCCGCAGGCCATTGAGAAAACGGCGTTATCAAAGCCGCCTTCCATACCGCCGCCAGTTCTTCCTGTCCACCAAAGCGAGAGCGCCATTAACCACATATTTAAGCTGACTATTGCGCCCAGAAAAACCAATACGCTGTTGCGCAGGGCATAGGAAAAATAAAAAGCCAGCCCCGCCACCACGATCAAACTCCACGGCATGATTTCAAAACCGGTTTCGGTAAAAAACCAAATCACCCCGAGCAATTGAGAAAGAATCATCAGCACAATGCCCTTGGTTAAAAGTGCCAAGGGCAAAACCCCAAGCATCCACAAATAAATGCCGTCGGGGAAATGCTCTCCCAAGTGGTAGATTTGGCCGATGAGCATGATCGAGGTTCCATAGGAAATTGCTCCCAGTATAAACCATCGCGTGCCCGCTTGGGGGTGATCGGCTTGGAAGGAGCGGATGCCCAAAAAATTGATGGCGGCAGTAGAGGCAAACAGGCCGCCCATGCGTAATCCGCGGGGGATGTCCTCCCAATTGGCGGAGACCAGGACGATCAGGGCAAGGCCTGCAAAAAGCGCGGCCAGGCTCATTAGAATGTTGTAGCCCCGGGCGGCGGGATCTTCGGCAGGCAATTCGGTTTCGTAAAGCTCCAGGATGCCTTGCGCCTGGTCGCGAGAAAGAAGGTCTTTTTTAACCCACCGTAACGCCTCCGCCGCCAGCTCTCGTTTGAGCAATCGAATGAGTTTCACCGGGAAACCTTATGGGCATCGCCCCGATGGGGCAAGGTCTTCGGGCTTTTCTCTTCCACCGGTTTCGGCGATAATGCCTGAATGACTCAACGTCTTGTCCTTCTTGTCTTGCGCGCCGGCCTGGCTGCTGGCTGCTCTAAACTCAAATGCCCCCGTTGTGGCTGAAATGAGCTTCGGGTTCGAGATATTGGCGGGATTTCTCATGGGCTTCTTCGGCTCCATTCCACTCGCCGGGCCTGTTGCCCTGTTGGTAATGACCCGGGGGTTGTCCCGTGAGTTTTTCCAAGCCAGGCTGATTGCTGGAGGAGCCTCGCTGGCAGAGGGGATTCTGGCAGCCTGCGCCTTTGCAGGGATAAGCATGATATACGAACGCTTTCCTGATCTTGAGCGTGTGTTTCAGTGGCTTGCCGGTGCGGTGTTGGTTGGTGTGGGTGCCTGGTTCTGGATCCAGGGAATGCCAGGCCGGGAAAAGGATCACCCTGGCACAGCAAGACAGGGAGGGGGATGGGCTGCCTTCCTGCTTGGCTTTGGACTGGTGATTTGCAACCCCGGAATGATCGGCACATGGGGAGGAGCAATTGCCGCACTAGAGACAACGGGGATACTTTCGCCCGACTTCAGTCGCGCCCTTGGATTTGGAGCCGGTGTCTGTGTCGGCGTATTCAGCTGGTTTTTGCTTCTACTCAAGCTGATCAGAAGCTATGGGGATTTAGTAGCCTCCTCGACACTGAATCTCCTTACCAAGAGTATTGGATGCGTCCTGTGCGTGGCCGGCGTGTTCGCCATTGTTTCCCTGTTGGCAGCCGGGTGAGGCTTGTGCAGCGTTAGATCTGCTTCTCGGACCCGGTTGAGTCGCCAAACTGCACCTCCGGGAGGCCAATCTCCCCGAGCATTCGCACGAACAGATTGTTGAGGGGGGCGGAGCCAACGTCGAGGTGGCGCCCGGGAGTGAATTTTCCTCCGGCGTTGCCGGCCACAATAATAGGCAGGTCCTCATGGCTGTGGCTGTTGCCGTCTGAAAGGCCGCTACCCCAGACAATCATCGAGTTGTGCATAAAGCGATTTAAT
>CAWVVE010000332.1:0-3731 GCA_963933075.1 uncultured Verrucomicrobiaceae bacterium
GCCGAGGCGGCAGGGGAGTTCAAGAAGGCGGGCTGGTTGCCTTTTGCGGCACATTGCTCGGATCCCTGTGACGGGCGTACACAGGGAACAAAGGGAATGATGGACAGTCTGGCTTACCGTAACAGCGCTGCGGAAGTGCTGGCACGCTTGGTACGTTCACTGCCGACACGCAAGGCGGTAATGGGCGTTGCGACCTGTGACAAGGGCCTTCCTGCAACCATGATGGCATTGGCCGAAGAAAGTGACTTTCCGGGCATTATCGTACCGGGAGGCGTGACCCTGCCCCCGGATCGAGGGGAGGACGCAGGTAGAGTGCAGTCCATTGGGGCGAGATTTTCCCACGGAGAGATGACCTTGAAGGAGGCGGCACAGGCAGGCTGTGCCGCATGCGCGAGTTCCGGTGGGGGATGCCAGTTCTTTGGCACCGCGGCAACCTCGCAGGCGGTGGCTGAGGCTCTGGGCATGGCCTTGCCTCACTCCGCCCTTGCTCCGTCCGGTGAACCGGTATGGCTGGAAATTGGCAGGGCATCATCCCGTGCCTTAATGGCAATGAGCGATTCTGGGCTAATGATGCGGGATATTATTACCGATGCGTCAGTGCGCAATGCAATGGCGGTGCACGCGGCAATGGGTGGCTCGACAAATCTCCTCCTGCATCTTCCTGCAATTGCCCGCTGTGTGGGGCTCAAGGCACCCCGGATGGAGGATTGGCTCTCAATAAACCGCAAGGTTCCGCGACTTGTGGACGTGTTGCCCAACGGCCCGAATAATCACATGACAGTTCAGGTTTTTCTTGCCGGTGGGGTGCCGGAGGTGATGCTGCATTTGCGTGATCTTGGCATCCTTGACCTTTCCTGCCTCACCGTTACCGGAAAGACTCTTGGAGAGAACCTCCAGGCGTGGGAAACATCCGGTCGTCGCAGGCGTTTCCGGGAAATCTTGCGCGCAGAGGACGGCATTGACCCCGATGAGGTGGTGATGTCACCTGAAAGGGCAGACTCAAGGGGTATTGCGAGGACTCTTGCCTTTCTTTCGGGAAATCTTGCGCCGGACGGGGCAATCGTGAAGGCGACAGCGATTGCCGCGGAACTTTTTGGTGCTGATGGCATCTATTATCACCGGGATAAAGCCCGTGTTTTTGTGAATGAGACAGGCGCAATCGCGGCCGTGAAGTCAACGGGAGAAGACCGGGTCAAGCCCGGTGAGGTGATCGTGCTGCTTGGCAGGGGACCCCTTGGTGCGGGAATGCCGGAAACCGCCCAGATTACAAGTGCCCTCAAATACACTGATGCGCTGAGCAGCAATCCCTTGATCACTGATGGGCGCTTTTCGGGATTCTCGACAGGTCCCTGTATTGGTCATGTTGGTCCGGAGGCCCTTGCCGGCGGGCCACTCGGAAAATTGCGTGATGGGGATTTAATACAGATAGATATTTCCAGGGACGGGTGCTCCGGGGAGATCAATTATGCCGGGGATGATCCCGGGTTTGGCAACCGTCCAATGCATCCTCACCTTGTGCCGGATCCTGATCTTCCTGATTCAGTGAGGCTCTGGGCGGCCCTGCAGAATACCGGTGGAGGAACCTGGGGTGGTTGCCTGCCGGATGTGGATGAGGTGATCGGCAGGATTAAGGACAATCAATGATGGTATTGATAATAGCCCCATCCACTTAACTGTATTGAGGGGGTAATATTCATTCCAAGTTTCTTGATTAATTGATGTGCAAAGGTGCAATTAAGGGATTGGTTATTGGCAATATTTTCCCCGTAATCTAATTAACACTGACTGTGTAATGCCCCTTGAACGTGAATTATTGGACTGGACGCATCCTTTCAGTGATGTTCTGGGTGACTGGTTATGGGAGCGACAGGATCGTCTGCCCGGGATGCTGGTGATTGTGCCCACAGCCCAGAGTGGTCGGAGGTTGCGACAGGGTCTGGCCGAGCGTGGCGGTGCCCTGGCTCCGCGGGTGCAAACGCCGGCTTTTTTTATGAGGGGGCAAGGTTGTGCTCCCGATTCAGTTGAGCTCCTCGCATGGCTTGAGGTTCTTGAGGGAATCAGGGATTGGAGTGAATTCTCAGTGACTTTTCCGATTCCGCCGGACGGGGAAGCCCCCAACTGGTCATTGGGCCTGGCAAAGTCACTGGCGCAAGTAAGGCTAATCTTGTCGGCTTCGGTCCTGACCATGCGTAGTGCTGCAAAGCGGATGGAAATGTCGGTCGAGGCGGCACGATGGGCAGAGTTGGCTGAGCTGGAGGAACGTGTGGAAAAGACACTTGATCGCTGGGGATTGAAAAGTCGCAACGCGATTATCAGGCGTAAGGAGTTTTCCTGGACTGATGATATAAAGGAAGTCGTCCTGGCAGGAGTTCTGGATATTTCTTACGCCGTTGAGGGTATTCTGGAACGGTGTCCGCTTCCGGTTCGTGTTCTGGTGAGCGGAGAGAGGGAGGAGGATTTTGACGACTGGGGACGCCCCGTAAGGCAGTGGTCAGAGCGGGAAATTGCGTGGCCTGAGAAAGGAGCAGCCACCTCTGGGTCGGTGACCCTGACAGGGGATGCCCGCCAGCAGGCACAGAGAGCATTACGGATTGTTTCAGAGACAGGATACCCATCCAATGAAGTGGCTTTAGGGTCTGCTGACGAGGAAGTCACGCGGGACTTGGTGCGCGTGTTTAGCCGGGCGGGTTGGGTTGCATTTAATCCTGGCAGGATGTCCTTACCTTCCCTGGCAGGCTGGCTGGAGGCGTGGCGATTGTATCTGCGTCGTCCATCGATACCTGAAGCCATCGATTTGATGGCCTTTGCAGAGAGCGGGGCGCAGGTCAGGGGCAAACGGGCCCAGAGGGTGGAGGCACTCTCTGTCCTGCGTGACTCATACCTTGTGGGATCAGCTGAGGATTTGGATCGTGTAAAGGGGGTGGTGGAAGCTGAACTGGCGAAGGCAACAGATGCAGGTGAGAAGAGCAAGGTGTGCGGCCTTGAACGTGCTCTCAACAAGGTGGAACTCTCGTTGGAGACAATGAATTTCCTGAAGGCTTCACGTGAGCGTTTTTTGCGTGAGGGGTTTCATCCGGGAATGAATAATTTTTTATCATCGATTGATCCTGACGATGAGACCAACGTTGCGGAGTGGTTGGCGGAAACCGCGGAGGTGGCTGAAGATATTGATCGGCCCGCGGGGGCGTGGTTGGAGCTTTTACTGGCCGGGTTGCGACCGCTCACGCAGCGGGCACCGGATAATCGTGTAATGGATGTGCAAGGTTGGCTGGAACTTTTCTATGAATCGGGCCGGCACTTGGTGATTTGCGGAATGAACGATGGCTTGGTCCCGGTTCGCAGCGGTTCTGATACGTGGTTGCCTGAATCCACCAGGAGTATTCTTGGCTTGGTCGGTGAAGAGGAGCTTGCGGCACGCGATGCTTACCTGTTGAGTGCGATGTTAAAGGCAAGGGAAAAGAACGGGCGGGTTGATTTACTTGTCGGGAAATCCTCCAATGCCGGTGACGTCCTCAAACCCTCAAGGCTGCTCCTTTCAGCCAAGGGGGAAGAACTTGCCAAACGGGTGTGCTTATTGTTCAAGGATATCAAGCCTGCGGAGGTAGGGTTTGCCAGGGAGATTGAGGAAGAGTGGAAATGGAAAATAAGAACCGGGGAACCGGTGCAGGCAATAAGCGTAACCGCGTTTTCAGAGTATCTGAGTTGTCCTTTTCGCTTTTACCTTAACCGGG
>CAWVVE010000333.1:0-3729 GCA_963933075.1 uncultured Verrucomicrobiaceae bacterium
GCTTGACCTCTCACACAAGTCCAACGCCTTGGCGGGCGGCAAAGAAGGCAAGGCGATCATACCGGGCAAGGGATCGCAAAGCTTATTGTGGCAAATGGTCGCTGACAACGAGATGCCTGAGGATCGTGATCCTTTATCAGCTAGCGAGAAGACCGCGCTGAAAAAATGGATCAATGATGGCGCCTACTGGCCGGTGGACTTCATTGACCCGCTTGCTTACAAAACCGATTCCAATGCCGGGAAGATTTTTATCAGGAGACTTACTGCTCCCGAATATATCGAGACCGTTCGCGCAACTCTTGGCGTTGATCTCTCCGCGCAGGCTCAAGGCTTGTTGCCTGCCGACCTGCGCGCTGACGGATTCAGCAACACCGCCTACAACCTGGGTGTCGACCTCAAGCACGTCGAGGCCTATTCCCGGCTTGCTGCAACCGCAGTCGCGAAAATGAATATCCGGGAATTTGCGGCCCGTTTTTCCAGCAACCGCAGCCTCACCGAGAAACCGATGCGTGCGCATATCAGCAAAATTGGAAAATGGATCCTGCGCGGCCCGCTTGAAGATCATGAAATCAATGCATATCGTGGTATCTCGACGGCGGTGGCTGCCACCGGCGGAAGCTTTGAGGAGGCAATAGGTTTCATTGTAGAGGCCATGCTGCAGTCGCCCCGATTCATGTACCTGGTGGAGGGGCAAAACAAAACCGGCAACCCGGTGCGAATCAGCGATTACGAGCTGGCATCACGCATCAGCTACATCATCTGGGGTGCTCCTCCCGACGGGCAACTCATGCAGGCAGCGGATGAAAACGCACTTGCCGACCCCGTTAAAGCCGCTGCCCAAGTGCGCCGTATGCTTGCCGATCCACGCGCACGTAAACGCTCCGAACGCTTCGCCTATGAATGGTTGCACCTGGAACGGCTCAAGCATATCAACCCGGACAAAAAGAGATTTCCCCGGTGGAACAATCAACTGGCTGATGATATGGCAGCTGAGACGATCGCCTTCTTCAGTGACATCACTTGGCAGCAAAAGCGCCCACTCGCCGACCTGTTGAACGCACAATTCACCTACGCCACTCAGCGCCTTGCCGAACATTATCGCTTCAGTGCTGACGACGGAAAACCCTCAGGGGAAACGGCAAAGACGCGCCCAGAAAAGAACGCCCTTACCCGCTATGACCTCTCGGCGATCCCTTCCCGCGGCGGTTTACTTACCCACGGCAGCGTCCTTACTATCGGCGGAGAAAATGCCTCGATGGTAACCCGCGGACTTTTTATACTGCACGACCTTCTGCGCGGCACGATCAAGGATCCTCCGCCCGGAACCGACACGACACCGGTGCATTCGAAGCCCGGCCAGTCACAACGCACGATAGCTGAAATGCGTATCAATGATAAGGCGTGCGGCGGATGCCATAAAAAATTTGAACCGCTTGCCTTTGGCCTGGAGCGCTACGATGGCCTGGGAACTTTCAGCAAACATGACCGGTTCGAAAACCTCCTGCGCGAGGATGGTGAATTGCTCTTTCCCGGCAAGGTGAAACCGATACCTTATAAATCGAGCGCCGAACTGATGGACATTCTCGCCGGAAATGACCGCGTGGCTGAAAATATCACCTGGAAATTAACCCAGTTTGCACTTGGCCGCCCACTGGCCGGTCCGGATGTGCCAACCCTCAAGAAAATACACGCCCAGTCCCTCAAAAACGGCGGCAAGTATACTGACACCATGACTGCCATCGTGCTCAGTGACCTTGTGCGCATGAGCCAGCCTGATAATACAGGATCCGGCAGAAATTAAATGATTTACACGGCTATTTCCAAATCCGGCCAATACGGTGTAGACTTGATACCAGCCCTTGGCAGCAGCCACCCATGAGCCATCATAAAATCACCCGCCGCAGCGTGCTCCGCGGCCTTGGCGGCATCACTGTCGGTCTGCCCTTGCTTGAGGAGATGACTGTCACCAACGTCATTGGCGCGCCGGCAAAACAACCCATTCCCGCACGGGCCTTTAATGTCTTCTTCGGCCTCGGCATCCCGGCACCCCTGCAGACAGAGGGCTTTAAGGGAGTGCTTGAACCACTCAAGCCGCTCTCTGAGAAGTTGCTCATCATGCGTAATGTCGACCAAGTGCGCTGCGACCAATCAGGAATCAACGCCCATTTTGACGGCGCATCCGGGGCATTCACCGCAACTGCGCCGGACGGCACGGCAAAATCGGGAGGTGCCTCCATCGACCAGCTGGTGCGCCGTGCACACTATCCAAACGGATTGCCAAAGGGCCTGGTGCCGACCCTGGTTGCAGGGACTTTCTTCCGCCGCAGCAGGATCAGCAGATACATCCACAGCTACAATCCCGACGGCACCATTGCCTCCAGCATGCAGGAAAAACCGCGCGACCTCTTCGACCGGGTATTCGGCACGGTGAACCTCGCCGGCAATGATCAGGACGAGAAACGCAAACGATTGAGACGCAGCGTCCTTGATGCGGTGGTTGACCAGTATCAATATTACACCGGTGCCAATTCCCCGCTGGGCACAACGTCGAAATCACGCCTGAGGGATCACCTGGACCGCATTCGCGAACTTGAGCAGCGTGCCTTTGCCAAGAATCATGAGCCCGATCAGGATTCCGGGATTCCCCCTGTGCCGCCAAGATCACTGCTTAAACATGAGGGCAAGGCCGACCCCGGCGGACAGGGAATCGACATCAGCCTCAAGGAACTGACAAGCGAGTGGCGTTTAATGGCAGAGCTTTATGCGCTTGCTATACTCACCGACCGTGTCCGCTTTGGATCCCTGACTTTCCTCGCCGCCGGGGAACGCATCCGCCTGACCGGGGATTATCAATATGAGGGTCGCAAGATATTCACCTTCGATGATGCCAACCAGCACAATGCATCCGGGGACAAGGGTTGCAGCCATGAGTGGTGGCACAAGTTCAACGAAAAGAAGGACAATGAAGCCCTGCGGGCACATGCACATATGAAGATGCGCGAGGTGGCCTACTTCCTGGACGCCCTCAACGGTGAAGACGCCATTGAGGGCAACGGCAAGACAATCCTCGAAAATTCGTTAATCACAATATCAACCGAGTCCGGCGATGGACGCCATAACGATGTCAGGCGCGAGCTTTCAGGTGTCTTCCATGCCATCAGCGGAGCCGGAGGACGCTTCAAGACCGGTGAGATCATGGATGTCAACGCCGAGGGGATCGATGTTTATAACACCATGCTTGATGCCGTGGGAAGCAAAGAGCACCTTGGGCCCGCCAAACGGGATCACCGGAAAATCGATAATATCAGGGCCTGAGGTCCTCTATTCAACAGGAGTCAAACGGCCAATAACGGCCATTGCGCCCTGTGCAGCGGGGCTTTCCCCGGGATTCCAGCCAAAGGCTTGTCCTGCACAAGCTCATTTAGAGTATTTTCTCCCCCATCATTCTAGGGTAATCTTTGCCTCCTAAGCTGTTGCCATAGACTGAAAACCTCCCATTCCAAATTATCAAAACTCACCTTACCATGAAAACTGCCAATCCAGCACCCTGCCTTGTAATCGCGGCATTGACTCTTGCCTGCAACGCCTTCGCGCAAGGCCAGGATAAAGACCCCCCACGTCGCGACCGGGGAAATGACAATGCCAGGAGCCAGGACAACCCGCGGCCATCGCTGCGCGATACCGCCCGGCCTGCTTCCAGGGACAGCAACGCTGGCGCACCAAACGCAC
>CAWVVE010000334.1:0-3727 GCA_963933075.1 uncultured Verrucomicrobiaceae bacterium
GGCGGGGGGATTTCTGCAAGAGCTTTACCTGCGCTTCGAGGGCCTCAATGCGTTGGTTCCCATCTTTGTCTGAAGTCTTGGCGACGTTCGTTGACCCGTTGCCCATCAGATATTGTGCCAGGAGGGTAACGACGATTCCGGTAGCTGCGGCCACTGCCACTATAATGATTAAGCGTGGTGACTTGGATTCGCTCATGGTGAAATAATATCCTCTATGGTATTTAATGCGATTAAAAAAAGTGTTCTTAAAGGCCTTTCCCTGCGTTCTTGTCCCCGTCCTTGGTATGGGGTAAGCCTTGAGGACATGAAAAGCAGCTTCACGTTTCCCCTTTTATTGCTCCATATTGGAATGCTCTTGGTGCGGGCTGAGCCGGGTTCATTCGTCGATTATCCCGCATCGGTGTCTTCTTACCTGGAGCGTGTTCAGCAGGGCAGGCAGGCTCATGCCTTTAGTGCTGAAGAGGAATTCGGCAAATGGCAGGGATCAGCCCGGGTTGCGTTGATTAAGCTTATCGGATTGAAGCAGATGCAGGAGGAACTGGCCGGTTTTGTCCCGAAGGTGTTCATCGGCGGGGAGGATAATTCAGGAAAATCCTTCACCCGTTCGCTTTGTTCCATTGAGACCGAGCCGGGAGTGAAGATACCGTTTTATTTACTTGTTCCCAAAACCTCCAGCCTGGAAAAGCCCGCGCCATTGTTCCTCGCCCCACACGGGCATGATGCACTCGGCTTGCATTCATATGCAGGAGCCTTCCGAGATGAGACTCACCGCAAAAAGGTGATGGCAAAGCAGGGCAACATTGCCGAGCAGGCGGCCAAGCGTGGGTTCATTGCCATTGCCCCGGCAACCAGGGGGCTGGCGAACGAGGTCAGTATCCCGGATCCCAGGGGGCGGCATGGCAACCGTCCCTGCCGCGCGCAATTGATGCATTGCCTTGTTGCCGGGCGAACCCCGATTGCAGAGCGGGTCTGGGACATGCGCCGATTGCTTGACTGGGCGGAGAAAGATCCCCGGGTGGATGCAACGCGCATTGTCATGGCGGGAAACTCCGGCGGCGGTGTCCTCACCGCTTACACTGCGGCAATCGACCCGCGCGTGAGCGTGGCGGCTCCTAGTTGTTCCTTTGCTCCGGTTGCGGATACCGGTGGCTATATTTTTCATTGCGACTGCTGCCTGGTTCCAGGAGTGCGCAACTGGGGCGACTGGCCGGAACTGGGTGGATTGATTGCTCCAAGGCAGCTGTTGATTGTCCACGGTGTCGAGGATTCCCTGCACCACCGTCCGACTATCGAGAAGTTGTTTTCCCGGGTGCACAGGATCTACAGGGCAGCGGGTGTTCCCGGGAGGGTTACCCTGTCATGGGGAAAGAGCGGACACCGTTTTTATCCGGACTTGATGTGGCCTGTCATCGGCAAGGCGCCGGGGGAGGCCGGGCATTAGATTTTGTGCATAGGGCATGCCGTGAATGCAGCAGGTATCATGGGCTTTTATCCACAAAGTGTTTAATCCCAGCGTATCGCGGCATCTTTTTCAGATCATTGCATAGAATAACGTAAAATTAGCGGTATCATCAGATTTATCCCGTGGAGGGCGTGACATGGTGTCACTTCCTTCTTAGATGACCCTAAGTTGTGCAATTTCCTCTAAGTTAAATCCTCCCGCTGCGTTTAGATGAAATAAAGACGACTGAATATTTGCCCGAACCCGTTATGAGAATTCCACAAGTCCCCCCACATCCAGTAATGATCCTTGCCCTGGTAATGTCCATAATGGTGAATGCCGGAGCTGCGCCAAATGAGGTTGGCTACATTGAGAGCTTCGCGCTTGCCAAGGATCGTGAAACCGTCCTTGCCCAGTTGATTCCCGGCACCGAGGACTATTATTATTTTTACTGTCTTCACCACCAGGCCAAGGGTGACTTTGCAGCTGTTGAGAAACTACTGACACCGTGGATTAAACGCCATGGCAAGAGCGGACTTTACACTGAAATCCGCAACCGCCAGTCCCTGTTTGCCTACGCGGAAGATCCCAAGGGCTCACTTGACTACCTGGTCAAGCAGCTTGGGTTGCGTTTTGATCACCAAAAGGAGGAACTCAACCGCAAGCCTGCTCTGCCGGTAGCGCTTGACCCGAAACAGGTCACCGGTGATGCGTTTCTCCAGCGAGCCTTGTTCAGACACAAGAATCTCGATGGCGTGGAAGAACGCGGTCTTGACGGCCTGCTGCGTGGGCAGGTCAAGCTTGATTCGGTTCGCCGCCGCCATTTACTGCAGCGACTGACTCGCCCGGATTTCCAGAACCTTGTCGCCTTGGTTAACGCGGACCTGAAGAGCAAGGAATCGCGTGGCTTTGGCGAGTTCAACATCCACCGCGCCCTCCTGCCTGAGCAATTGGAACAACTGGTGAAGTTGCAGCCCGGGTTGATAAAAAACCGCAATTATGTCCATGCGGTGGTGAGCAAGATGCGCCCGAGTGCCGACATCGACTGGCAAAATGACCCCGTGGCGAAAAGCGCCTATTTGTCGCGTGTATGGAATTTCGTCAAGGGCCTTGATGCTGTTTTTAACGCCCTCAAGGTACACTCCCTCTACCAGCTCCTCGCCGACCAGCGTGCGGCCGGCAAGTACGACAGGACGCTCTTCCTCGAATATCTCAAGCTTCCGCGCCGGGTCGGTTACGTTGAGCCCCGATATCTCAATGATCCCGACCGCCGGCGGGTGATTGCCGATCTAGGGACTGATTTCCGCAAGGTCACCGCCTGCCACACGATTGGCAACGATGAGCCGCTGGTGCGTGATTTTTTCATGCACCTCTTCGTTGACGAGGCGGGCTGGAATATCTACGCCGACTACGTGCGCGAATCCTGGCTCAAGCCGGTGTTCGCGGAGGCGAAGATCCTCGCCGGGATTGGCGATCAGGAGAAGTGGTATTCGCTGCTCTCGCCGGCAGCCTACGAGGCGCTCAAGGATCGTGTTGACCTGCAGTTTGTCAGGCACAATCCCCGCACCTTCGCCGCCGCGGACCCTGTCTCAATCGGCATTGAGATCAAGAACGTGCGGCAGCTGATCGTCAAGGTCTACGAGATCAATGCCCTCAACTACTACCTGCAGGAGGGGCGTGAGGTGAACACTGACCTGGAACTCGACGGCCTCGTCGCCAACTCTGAAAAGCGCTACACTTACGATGATCCGCCACTGCGGCGCATTTTGCGCAAGTTCGATTTCCCCGAGCTGGCCAACAAGCGCGGCGTGTGGGTTGTGGAGCTGATCGGCAATGGCCGCTCCAGTCGCGCGCTGATCCGCAAAGGCGGCCTGCAGTATCTCGCCCGGCCGACACCCGCGGGAACCGCGTTCAACATACTCAATATCGACAATGAGCCGGTGGAGGCCCCCTCGGTCTGGATTGCAGGACGCCAGTTCAAGCCCGGTAAGCAGGGCAATATCATCGTTCCCTACTCGACCAATCCCGGTCGCCAGCCTGTCATCCTTGCCGATGGCGATTTCGTCGCCCTTGAGTTCCATGCCATGCAGGCGGAGGACTACAAGCTGAGTGCGGGTTTCCATGTTGAGGCCGAGACACTGCTTCCCGGGCACATGACATCGATTGCCGTGCGCCCGGCCCTGACTCTCAACGGCGCGCCAACCACGCTCGGCCTGCTCGGTGACACGGTGCTGACAATCACTTCAACCGACCACGAGGGCATCACCTCGACCCTTGAGCTGCCAT
>CAWVVE010000335.1:0-3720 GCA_963933075.1 uncultured Verrucomicrobiaceae bacterium
GAAACGAAACAGACAATACACAAAAAATGCGCTCCATCCGATCAGCAACGCAGCGACCAGCCAATGCACCATCTCCAGCATATGATCCACCATGCTTCCGTGCTCAGAAGCAAGTTCTGGTAGACCGATCATTTCGTTGATGATTCCTAGCGTTTGCATTGTTCTAAATCGTCGATTGAAAAATTATATGTTCTTCCCTGCTCTATGGACGCTTCCCTGCATTCCTTGCGCAACTCCTGAGATGACTCATGAACTTGATAATGGCACCAAATACGCCGCCCAAGACAATCAGCATAAACACAATCGCCATGGTTTGCGCCATTTCCGCTTCACTACTTCCACTCATGCAGGTAGCGCAGGCAAGGGCGATAATAAAATCAGGAATCATGACTGATTGGGCACAACGGTTTCTTCTTCAAAAGCCTTGATCTTGTTTCGATAAAACCACACGCCGTAAATCGCAGTAAACAATCCTAGAGCAATACCTGCAGCGGCAAAGGGCAGAGACAACCCGTTGTCTAGGTCAGGCTGTGCAAGGCACCACGCACCAAAACCCACGAAACAGATGGTGGCCATGGTAATGAAAAGGATATGGAATTGCTTGAGAGACACAGTGGATCAGGTCAGTTGGCAACCCGGCTTACCACCGGGTCATACATGCTGAGCAGGGTGAGGAACATCAGGCCAATAGCAAAAAAGACGGTATATCCCAAAACCTTGTAGATCATCGGCTTTTCGTTATTCAGGTGCATGAAAATCATTGCCACAAGTCCCGCCTTGAAGGTGGCAATGAGCAGTCCAAGGATGATGCTTGGGGTAAGCCACGCCACCACGACGGTAAGCACCGTGCAAAAAAGCAATGCAATCCCTACTTTCCAGTAGAGCTTCAGGTGCTCTTGAATCTCTTCGGGAGTATCTGCCATTGATTATAAATAAAAAAAAGTTAATGCGTGTCGGTTAAATCTATCCGGTTACATGAGGTAAAGAATTGGGAAAAGAAAGATCCATACCAAGTCGACAAAGTGCCAGAACAGCCCACCGACCTCAACACGATTGGCAAAATGCTCGGGATTCTTCTCATAGAATTTCCTGCTACAGAAACCAAAATAAAATAATACTGTTGCGCCGAGAAAAACATGCAACCCGTGAAGACCTGTGAGTGTAAAATAGATAGCGTAGTAGGTGTTCCATTTCGGGGTGAAATTGGAATACAGACGCACGTCCTCCCAGGGAACCAGGATTGGCGGCTCACTGCCATGAATTACCCCTTCTGAATCCTTCCATTTCTTGACTAAGCAGTTACGCAACTCGCTGAAATCGGGCTCCTTTCCATCCTGTTCTGCCTCTTCCTTCACCTTCTTGAGGGCACTAAAGAAAATCTTTTCAGCTCTCCTCGCATGCTCCGCACCGCTTATATTTGACGCGCTATGCTTGTCCTCGCTGTGATCATGGCCGGATGGAGGAGGTTCATCGCCGAGATATTTCCAGACCAGTGATTCCTCGAGTTTTTCGGCATCGCAGGCACGCAGGTCAATGCGGTCAACCGCATGCAGGACGAGACCCGGAGTTTTATCTGAAATGCTTCCCTTCAGCATGGACTGGTCCCTGAATTTCGCCCCATCCGGAAATGACTTGCGAAGGCTGCCCCTGGATATGCTGATCGAGAAGGGATTACTGGCTACCAGACTAAGCCGCTTAACGCCCATCGCAGGCAACCAGCCAACATCAGTCTTCCCCTCCTCAATGGACAAACGGCGCGCCTTCATGGCGACCTCATTAATCCGTGACTCAATGCTGCGGATCTTTTCCACGCTCAAGGGAAAGGAGTCGCCTGACGGCTTCCCGCCCACCACCTCACGAAACGCGGGATTATCCCCTGTCACCGCATTAAGAAAGTCGCCGTTAAATCGCTGCACGTCGATTGTAACCTCCGTGATCCCCTCATAGACAATAGTGTCATCAATGCCATGTCCCTCAACGATCGAGTTGTCAGACAACTTGATACCGTAATGATGAAACTTATCGTTGTATTCAAAGCCCTTGTTGACCAGGAATACCACGGCGCAAAGCACGACAAGTCCCATCCAGGCCTGGAATTTCTTGAAATTGCCCAGCTTCACCTGAAGCCATGCAACCACGACAAATACCGAGGATAAAATCAAGATGATGGTGTTAACGAAACCAAACGGGACACTGAGGGTGTGCTGCGGCCAGAAATAATGCTGCTCCGCCTCGGCTCCCAGCCGAAGGAAGACGTATCCGGAAAAAAGTCCGCCAAACAACATGACCTCGGATGCCAGAAAGAGCCAAATACCAAGCTTGGCATTCCAGAGGCCCGTGTCAGGACGGGGTTTAACTTCAAAGGGAATCTGCATCCTCTACAGTGACTGGTTAAGGTGGTTAGAATGAATTTTAATGCCCGTCTTTCTGCGGACCTTCAGGTGGATTTTCTTCTCCTAGGATCACACCGTCATCTCCACGTTCAAACTGCGGCGTGTAATCAGTCGCATGCCCTAGCACACTGTATTCATATGGCCCCCGGTAAGCGCAGGGCTCAGTAATAAAGTTGCCATGGGGAGGGCGGTTGGGTGCTAACCATTCCATGGTCGTGGCATGCCACGGGTTATCACTTTCAGCCTTCTTGCCCTTGAAAATACTGAAGAAGAAATTAAAGATGAAGGGGAACTGGGCAATGCAGAGCACCCACACAAAGAAGGTCATGAACACGTTGAGATCTATCATCTCAATCGCCTGGCCATCCTTGAAAAGGTTGGCGAAGAATGAGCCCTCATCAAAGATTATCCTGCTGGTAATCTGCTCAAAATTGGTCCCTCCATCATACCAACGCCGATGAAACCCGGACATCCCCTGCACAAACATCGGTAAAAAGATGCCGTTCATGGCAATGAGCGATGGCCAGAAGTGCAGGTGGCCAAGCGTGTTGTTCATCATCCTCCCGGTTGCCTTTGGGAACCAGTAATAGATGCCCGCGAAAAGACCGAAGATTGTTCCCGGCGCCACAATGTAGTGGAAGTGGGCGATCACGTAGTAGGTGTCATGCAGGTGCAGGTCAATGAGGTTAAAGGCCAACGGTAAGCCCGTCAGTCCGCCAAACCCGAACATGGGAAGAAATGCCAGTGCCCAGAGCATCGGCACGGTGAAGCGGATTGATCCCCCCCACAACGAGATGAACAGGCAGGTCAAAAGGATCACCGAGGGAATGGAAATAATCACGGTGGTTGCCTGGAAAAAGGTCGATACCACATTTCCCATGCCGGTAAGATACATGTGGTGCGCCCAGACAATGAAGGCCAGAAAGCCAAGCACCATGACCGCATAGACCATCGACTTGTATCCCCATACCGGCCTGCGGATATTATTGGGAATAATCTCACCGACAATAGCAATGGCAGGCAGGATCAGGACGTAGACCTCAGGATGCGCCAAGAACCAGAACAGGTGCTGATAGAGAAGCGGGGATCCGCCTCCCGCAACATCCAGCAATCCGGCATCCACACTCCCTGCCCCTGAAAAATTCAATCCTGTCGGGATGAAGAAACTGGCACCTGCCAGACGATCCATGAGTTGCATGACGGCAGCGACTTCAAGAGGCGGAAATGCCAGCAGGAGCAGGAAGCCTGTAACCAACATCGCCCAGACAAAAAACGGCATCCGCATCCAGGTCATGCCCGGAGCGCGAAGACGAACCACCGTGGTCAC
>CAWVVE010000336.1:0-3708 GCA_963933075.1 uncultured Verrucomicrobiaceae bacterium
ACGCGGATTCCTCCCTCATAGAAATTGCCCTTGTTACCCCGCAGCGGATGATGCGAGGTGATCCTGCCATGCCCGCCGTTGTCGGAAGTAAAGATGACCACTGTTTTCTCATCAAGGCCGAGTTTCTCGAGTTTCCTCATCACTCTCCCCACCGACCGGTCCACGCTCTCAATCATCGCCGCGTAGGCCGGGTTCTTATGATATTTTCCCGCGGGCTTCTTCCTGTACTTGGCAATCATCTTCTTGTGCGCCTGCAGCGGGGTGTGCACCGCGTAGTGGGACAGGTAAAGAAAGAAGGGCCGCGCCTTGTACTTGTCCATGAATGCAAGAGCCTCATCGGTCAACCGGTCGGTGAGGTATTCACCGGGCTCACCATCCGGAAGGGTATTCCAACGCGTCAGGGGATGCTTGGTTGTCATGCGCCAGGAGCCATTATAGGGATAGAAATAGTTGCCCGGGTTGCCCATGTTGTTGCCTCCGACATTAACATCGAAACCCTGGGCCCCGGGATAGAACTCCTTATCCCAGCAGACATGCCACTTACCCATTGTGGCGGAAACATACCCGCCCGCCTTAAGGGCCTCGGCAATGGTCACTTCCTCCAACGGCAGGTTCTTCCTGTAGATTGCCTCGATCAGTGGCAGCGGTCCCTTTAAGCGCTCCGCACCCTGGATGGGAATAGCATGCGTGATATGCAGGCGCCCGGGATACTTCCCGGTCAGGATGCTGACCCGCGTCGGTGAACACACGCAACTGGCGGCATAGGCATCGGTAAACTTCATTCCCTGCCGAGAGAGCCGGTCCACGTTGGGCGTCTCGTAGTAATCACTTCCATAGCACCCCAGGTCCGTCCACCCCATATCATCAATGAGAAAAAAGACGATATTGAGCCTTGGCTTTTCTGCAGCTTGCCCGAAGGCAAGCAAGGCAATGCTGAAGAAAATAATTCGGACGCTCTTCATTGTCTGCTAACGCTTTTTCCTTCTACCTGAGTTTGCCATAAGCCTTGGCATTATTGAGCGGAAGCCACCCTGCATGTTTCCTGATAACCTGAGCGTAAGCTGGATCAGAGGCAAGATTGTTCCACTCATTAGGATCCTTCTCGTGATCATAAAGCTCCTCAGTGCCATCGGCATACCTGATGTAGCGCCAACGGCCGGTGCGAACGGCGTGGTTCCTGAAGCCGTATGTCATCAGTGCCGGCTTGCTGACGACCCGGTCCGGATCCTTAAGCTGCGCTGCAACACTGATGCCATCATTGGTGTCATTGGCGGGCAACCCGCATAACTCAAGGAGTGTCGGGTAAACCGTCGTCAGGTCGACCGGATGAGCACATGTCTTGCCCGCACTCCCGGGGTTTTGCGGATCAACAATAATGAAGGGCACATGGTTGGCCTTCTCCCAGAGCGCAAACTTCTCGATGTGATCCTTCTCTCCAAGATGAAACCCGTGGTCCGACCAGAGGACAATGACCGTGTTGTCCGCATGCCCGCTGGCATCGAGCGCACTGATCAACCGACCCACCGACATGTCTGCAAAGCTGCAGCAGGCAGCATAGGCACGGATAAAGTCCCGGTAGGATCCTCTCTTGTCCTGCTCCACCTTCATCATGCCCTTCCAGAACCATTTCTTTGCCCCCATCAGCTTGGCGGCACCGGCGGGCAGGTCACTCCAGTCATCAGCCTTGCGTTGCGGCAGGGCAATCTTCTTATCGTAGATCCCGTGGTATTTCATCGGCGCAAAAAAAGGCGAGTGCGGCTTGAAGATACCGCAGGCCAGAAAAAACGGCTTGTCGTGCTTCTGCTTCAAAAGCTCAATGGCGTGGCTAACCGACTTGTAGTCCATCGTCCTTGTCTCCTCCCTGTCCTTTGGCCACACTCCCCAATCGGTATTGCGTGAGCCGTATCCCGGGGCACCGTTGAGTTTCTTTGCCGGCATGTATTGGGGATCCATCTTGCGAAAGTGATCCCAGGCACCCGGATCATTGAACGCACCATCTGCCTTGTGGTGATAAATCTTTCCGCACCCCGCCGTGTAGTATCCGTGCCTGCCGAAGTATTCCGGCAAGGTCAACACCCCCTTTGTGGCACCCCGCCAGTCGGTATCATTCCCGTAAACCCCAGTATTGTGCGGGCGCCTGCCGCTGAGAATGGCGGCACGGGAGGGGTTGCAGGCTGCCGAAGCACAATACGCCCTGCTGAAGAAAACCCCGCGGCGGGCAAGGGCGCGAATGTGGGGAGTCTTGTAGGGACGACCCTCACCAAAGAGGGTAATACCGTCATTCATGTCATCGACGGCAATAAACAGCACATTCGGGGGGGCAGCCGCACGCGCAATCGACACCAGGAGGAGGAGAATCAGGCTGTAGCGTGTCATGGCTTTATTTTCATGAATTGATAGTCCAGCGCCTTTCTCTCTTTGGTTCCCGCCTCGCGGATCGACTCGAAGAGCTTGCGGGCAAGCTGCGGCAACACAAGGGCATCACCCGAGTCTTTTTGCCAGTGGCCAAGCACAGATCGCAGGTGTTGCAGTGTCTTCGCGTGAACCGGGTCATTGGCAAGGTTGTTAAACTCATAAGGGTCCTCCTTCAGGTCATACAACTCATACCGCGGGGGGCGTTTCATCAGCCTGTAGGCCTGCCGAACCTGTTCAGGTGCCGCGGCAAGCAGCTTCGCCTCGGGCGTATCAAAAAACTTCTTGCCCATGGTGAAGGCGTAACCGGGGTTCACCGCACCGGCGAGCGGGTTGTAGATCAACTTGTAACGCTCACCGCGCACAGTACGCTGCGGCCAGGGATTGTGATTTGAGTGCAAGTGAAACTCGGTAAAAAGGTAGGTTCGCCACTCTGGGGATTTCCCGTGAACGAGATCTTTAAGGGATCTTCCCGGGCGCAGGTAAGCCCCATTAATTTTATCAGGAAGACTGACCCCGGCGATCTCACAGAAGGTGGGAAAAAGATCAAGGCTGCTCACCAGTTCCCCCCTCTTCTGTCCACCCTTTGCCCCCGGCCAGCGAATAATCATGGGTATTTTCACTCCCCCCTCATAACAGGTTCGCTTGCCCCGCAAGAGATCCGCCCCGTGATCGCCGATGTAGACCACCACGGTGTTCTTCGCCTTGCCGGAGGCCTCAAGGACCTTCAGCAAATCCCCGATATACGAATCGAGGCGCATCATGCAGTTGTAGTAGTCGGCGCTCTGCTGACGCAACTCCGGATGATTGATGCCCATGTAGGGGATGGCATCGACATCATTGCCCGTCAATGGCTTGGCCGGCAGTTTGTCGACCGACTTGATGAAGGGACGATGGGCATCCGGATAGTTTACCTGCAGGTAAAATGGTTTATCCCCCTCCGCGAGAAAACGTTTCGCCTGCTCTGCATAAGCCGGCATTTTTTTGCGGCTGAAGTTGGAGCTTGTGATGGCCTTGAAATCAAACGGGAACGCGCCCTTGGGCTTAACGTGCAACTTGCCGATAATTCCCGTGCGGTAACCCGCCTCCTTAAGCGCCCGCACCACGTTGGGGATCTTGTCTGAATACATCGAGTAATTCCAGGTCGCCAACCCTATCTGCCCGTTCTGGTGGGGATAGAGGCCGGTCAGGAACGCCGCCCGGGATTGCGAACATCCTGCCTGCGGGACGTAGGCATTGGCAAACAGGGTTCCCTCACCCGCCAATTTATCGAGGTGCGGCGTATCGATCGGCGTG
>CAWVVE010000337.1:0-3707 GCA_963933075.1 uncultured Verrucomicrobiaceae bacterium
GGAAAAATGGACGTCACAAGTCACCCTGCAACCACAGGGAGGATGGGAAATCCTCTCCCCAGAAACCCTGAAATCATCAGGAGGATCGACACTGCGTAAACTTCCTGACAACAGTATTCTTGCCGGGGGAGCCAACCCGGGAAAGGATATCTATGAGATCACCTCGAGGACGAGCAAAGGAAAACTGACCGCGATCCGGTTGGAGGCACTGACCCACGAAACGTTGCCTGGTGGCGGCCCCGGCCGGCACAGCAACTCGAACTTTGTCCTCAGTGAACTTGAACTAACTGCGACTTCGGTCAAGAACCCCTCGCAAAGCCAGGTGGTCAAATTCGCGCAGGCAAAAGCCGACTACTCGCAAGTAAAATACGAAATCTCGAAAGCAATCGACGGCACTGTTGCCAATTCCAACGGCTGGGCAGTGGATGGTCCCACCCGCAAGCAACCGGCCACGGCAATGTTCATTGCCGCGACACCCTTTGGCTATGAGGGCGGCACGTTGCTGCGTTTCCGTCTCCGGCATGAGGCTGATTTCGCCACCCATAGCGTGGGACGGCCAAGGCTCTCGGTCACCGCCGATCCGTCTGGTCTCCTGCAACTGGAGGGTATTCCCGCCGACATCCGCGGGATTGCCGCCATCACCGCCGACAAAAGAACCAAGCCCCAGTCCGATCGGCTAAAGAAATATTTCCTGACGCATCACAACCCGAACAGGATGCTTCAAGAACGTATCACGGCTATTGAAAGGCAGCAGGCAACCTCTTTCCCCGAGACGATGATCATGCAGGACATGGCACAACCGCGGCCAACACATGTGCTCCATCGCGGACAATACGATGAACCCGGGGAAAAGGTGTCCGCAGGTGTCCCGGCCATTTTTCCGGCAATCAAGAAAAATCAATCGAACCGCCTGGGATTTGCACAGTGGCTGACGGATCCCGCCCATCCGCTGACGGCACGCGTTGCGGTCAACAGATACTGGCAACAGCTCTTCGGCACCGGGTTGGTAAAAACCGCTGAAGACTTCGGGATCCAGGGGGAATTGCCCTCCCACCCAGAATTGCTCGACTGGCTGGCTCTTGAGTTTATACGAAGCGGCTGGGATACCAAACACATGTATCGCCTGATACTGACTTCGGCAACTTATCGGCAGACGGCTAATGTGGGAAAAGCCGCCTACCGGGATGACCCGGAAAACAGGCTGCTTGCCCGCGGTCCACGGATGCGTCTGGATGCCGAGGAAATTCGTGATGCCTTTCTGGCAAGCAGCGGCCTGCTGGTGCAGCAACTCGGCGGCAGAAGCGTCTACCCCTATCAACCAAAGGGACTCTGGATGGAACTCAACAACCGCCCCGGTTACTCAAAAGCATACCCCCAGGGAACAGGTAATGACCTCTACCGGCGCAGCCTTTACACTTTCTGGAAGCGAACGGTTCCTTCCCCAATGCTCAAGACATTCGATGCCCCTGAACGCGAATTCTGCACCACCCGCCGCTCGCGGACCAACACTCCCCTGCAGGCACTGGCGCTGCTGAACGGGCCGCAGTTCGTCGAGGCGGCACGGCACCTGGCACAACGCATGTTGATTGAGGGAGGGAAAACGTTAAACGAGCGTATCGCCTACGGCTTCCGGCTGGTGACAGCACGGGTTCCCGGGCAACCTGAGCTGGCGTTGATGCGTTCCGCCTACACGGAAAACCTGCAGCACTACCAATCCAACCAGCCGGCAGCACTGAAACTGATGCAAGTTGGCGATTCCCCTTATAATGCCGGGCTGAACCTCTCAAAACTGGCGGCAATGACAAGCGTTGCCCGCCTGCTCCTCAACCTCAATGAATCAATCACGAAAGGATAAAGCTGATGCATAACCTCCTCCTTGAATCCCGACTCCTCGAGAACCGTCGCCAGTTTTTCAGCAGGTCCAGCACCGGCATTGGCGTTGCCGCACTCTCATCACTGCTCGGCGATCAGCTCTCCTCGGGGGAAAAGGCCGGTGATGGCGGACGCAACGGCGGCCTGAAGGGTATCCCTCACTTCGCGCCCAAGGCCAAGCGGGTCATCTACCTGCTTCAGTCAGGCGCACCATCGCAGGTGGACCTGCTCGACTACAAGCCATCACTCGAGAAACTGCATATGCAGCAACTGCCCGACAGCATACGTGGCGGACAGCGGCTAACGGGCATGACCTCAGGGCAGAAAAGCTTTCCCGTCATCAAGTCACCATGGAAATTCCGGCAACACGGCAAATCAGGAACCTGGATCAGCGACCTGCTGCCGCACATGGCGGGAGTTGTCGACGACATCTGCGTTGTCCGCTCAATGCATACCGAGGCCATCAACCATGACCCCGCTGTCACTTTCTTCCAGTCCGGGCATCAGCAGCCCGGCAGGCCCAGCATCGGCTCCTGGCTTAGCTACGGCCTGGGCAGTGAGACGGAAAACCTGCCTTCCTTTGTCGTGCTGCTGAGCAAGAACACCTTTCATCAGGCCCAACCCCTCTATGACCGGCTCTGGGGCAGCGGTTTCCTGCCTTCTGAATACCAGGGCGTCAAGTTCCGCAGCCAGGGCGACCCGGTGCTCTACCTGAATGACCCTGCCGGCGGCAGCAGCAGGAAACGCCTGGCGATGCTTGACCGCCTTGCCCGGCTCAACCGCATGCGAGAGGAGGAAATCGGTGACCCGGAAATCACCAGCCGGATTGCGCAATACGAGATGGCCTACCGCATGCAGGCATCGGTTCCAGACCTTGCGGATATCTCCGACGAGCCGGAAAGCACCTTCAAGCTCTATGGGGAAGAGGCCAGAAACCCCGGTTCACATGCCGCCAATTGCCTGTTGGCACGCCGGCTGGCTGAGCGCGGCGTGCGCTTTATCCAGCTATTCCACCGTGGCTGGGATCATCACAGCAACGTCCAGCGCTACCTGCCAACCATTGCCCGGGAGACTGACCAGGGTTCAGCGGCCCTCATCGCGGACCTGAAAAGACGGGACATGCTGGACGAGACACTTGTCATCTGGGGAGGGGAGTTCGGCCGCACGGTTTACTCCCAGGGTAATCCCACTTCTTTTGGCCGCGATCACCATCCAAGATGCTTTTCCATCTGGATGGCCGGAGGCGGTATCAAGCCGGGAACAACCTATGGGGAAACCGATGATTATTGCTACAATGTTGCCAGCGATCCGGTGCACGTGCACGACTTCCACGCCACCATTCTGCACTGCCTTGGCATTGACCACGAGAAACTCACCTATCGTTTCCAGGGACGCGATTATCGCCTCACCGATGTGCACGGCAAGGTGGTCAGGGGAATCCTTACCTGATCTCCGCTACGGGCGCATCTGTTTCTTCCAGGTGGCCGGCTTCTCGGACACGTCACTGTTGTCCTGGTAACGTTTGCGGATCGCGACCAGTTGCCTCTTGAGGTCGGTCTGCAATTTTTCCTTTCCGGCCTTGCCGTAGATGTTGGTCAGTTCATCGGGATCCTCCTTGAGGTCATACATTTCCCACTCGTTACCAAACTGGTAAAAATGCATCAGTTTGTATCTCGCTGTACGGAAACCGTAATGTCGTGGAATCATGTGCACGCTGGGGAATTCGTAATAATGGTAATAGATGCTCTTGCGCCAGCTGTCAGCCTTGCCGTTCTTCAGGATCGGCAACAACGAGCGGCCCTGCATATCGGCCGGGATAGATGCCCCGGCAATGT
>CAWVVE010000338.1:0-3689 GCA_963933075.1 uncultured Verrucomicrobiaceae bacterium
AAAAAATACGGACAAAGCGGTATTGAGGTCAGTGACTGGTTTCCCCACATCGGCAGTTGCATTGACGACATCGCTCTCATCCGCTCCATGTGGACAACCGACGACAATCATGGTGCTCAGGTCCAGTTTCATTCAGGTCGGCATATGCTCGATCCCCGCGTGCCCACCATTGGAGCCTGGGCGAACTGGGGCCTCGGGACGCTGAACGAGAACCTTCCGCAGTTCATCGGAATGGGGCCGCGCTTTTTCGACCGCAGCGACGGTCACTATCTTGGCCCTGCCTATGACGAGGTCCGTCTGAACATTAACCCAAGTAACCCGCTGGACTACGCCAGGCCCGAGGGCGACGTCACCGGGGAGGAGCAACGCCTCGGTTTCGGCCTGGTGAACCGCCTCAATCGCCTGAGCCTCGGCCGTTATCCGCACGACGCTCGATTGGAGGCACGCATCAAGGCTTATGAGCTGGCCTACCGGATGCAGGCATCCGTGCCCGGTGTGGTCAACTTCGAAAAGGAGACTCAAGCCACAAAAAAGCTATACGGCTTTGACAGGAAAGAGACCAAGCCGTTTGGCCAGCAATTATTGGCAGCCAGGAGATTTGTTGAGAAAGGGGTGCGGTTTATCCAGATCATGCATGGCGGTGGTGCCGCGGGTGCATGGGATCAGCATTCGAACCTGAAGGCCAAACATGCGGAACTGGCGATGCAGGTGGACCGGCCGGTTGCCGGATTGATAAAGGACCTGAAGTCCAGAGGCATGCTTGATGAGACTTTAGTGGTTTTCGCAACGGAGTTCGGACGCACGCCAGGCTCCCAGGGCTCCAACGGTCGCGACCACCACCCACACGCCTTCAGTGTCTGGATGGCTGGCGGGGGGCTAAAGGGAGGCGTTGTCCATGGCAGCACTGACGATATCGGGTTTCATGCCGAGGATCATCCGCATTATGTGACCGACGTGCATGCCACCCTTTTACATCAGCTTGGGCTTGAGCCCGAGCGCATGCATGTGCCCGGTCATAAAAGACTGGAGATGGATTTTGGTGATGTGATCCATGAAATTATTGCCTGACCCAAGAGAGGCAACCCATCGGTGATATCAATGCAGCGAAGATACCCGGTAGCGAAAAGACGATTTTTCTCAAACTGGATGAGGGTTCAATCATCACGGTTTTTGATTTCTGGACATGGGGATGGCCAATCGATCAGCCTTCAAGGACCCCTTGTTCCTTTGGCTTCACGGTAGTAGGGTGATGGTTGCGGGAGGAACTCCAACAGTAAGCTCCCAGGTAAAATATTGTTGAAGAGGCCGGGCAAACCCGTAACAGCGTAAATGAACCCGGCCGAAAGTGACTGCACATGTCAATCCTCGTTATAGGCTCCCTCTCAATAGACAATACATTTTACGTGCCCGCCCTTCCGGCGAGGGGTGAAACCACCATTGCCACGTCTGCCCTGACCTCATTCGGGGGCAAGGGGGCCAACCAGGCCCTGGCGGCACTATCAGCTGGCGGGGATGTGAGTTTTCTCTGTTGCGTGGGAAATGATTCTGCGGGCAAGGAGTATGGTGAGGAGTTGATTGGGCAGGGGTTTGAGCGGTCATCCATCATCGTTGACGGGCAACTTCCGACAGGCTCAGCGTATCTAAGCGTCGAGCAATCGGGGGAAAACTCGATTATCATCAACCCGGGGAGCAATCATGCGCTCAGGCCGGAGCACCTCGAGGAGAACATTCACCTTTTTAAGCAGTCAGGCATGCTCCTGCTCCAACTCGAGTTGCCGCTTGATACTATCAGGCATGCCTGCCGGCTGGCGCGTGAGCATCAGGTCACAATCCTTATCAATCCTTCCCCATGGTGCGATGATTTCAATACTGTTGATTTTCCCTGTGATATTCTCGTGATGAATGAGCATGAGGCGGCTTTCTTCTCAGGGGAAAAGCAAATCCGCCTGGCTCCCGGTCTGCTTCAGGACCATCAACTGGAGACGATCATCGTTACCCAGGGATCCGGGCCAACCCTTGCGCTTAGCCGTTCACAGGATATCCTGGAACTCAATCCCCCGGGGCTCACCCCGGTGGACACGGTCGGGGCAGGTGATGCCTTTACCGGTGCATTGGCAGTTGCCTTGTCCGAGGGAAAACCCCTTTCCGCTGCATTGTGTTTTGCGAATGCTGCCGGTGCCCTTTCCATTACCCGGCAAGGAGCTCAGGGTGCAATTGCCAACCGGAAGGAGATTGAGTCTTTTCTTTCCTCCCGGAGTGGCTAAAAGGCATGCCGCTTAGCGGCTTCGTGGACTAACGGACCAAGGCCCCGGCATGGATATTTTGAATGCTTGCTAAGCAATAAAGGGTTGAATCAACCGGTTGTATGTTATCCATGAGGACAACCGCACTATGGATCTTGCCTGACAGAGCGAAGATTCCAGCAGGTGTTTTTCTATAGGCACCGCGGGGGAAATTCAATGTTAATCCTTTTTTCCGAGTCTTGCTCCGTATTCATTGGTAGGGTCACGATACATGGAGTGCAGGTGGTTATGTGGATCACCGCCCAGGTCCTGGCCGGCATACTCGATAATCAAGGTTGGTCCCTGAAGCCGGTAGGAGAAGTCTCCCCCCTTCTTGACGGGGCCGCCCCAGGAAAAGCGCATCTGGTTGATTTCTGCGCTTAATGCCCTGATGCGGTGCTCGGAGAAGGGCTTGGGCATGTCTCCACTATATGCCCCGATTAAGGTCAGCAGGGTCTTGCGCTGTTCCTTGTTGAGTTGTTTGCATGGCAGGCCGGATTTCTTGGGAACGAATCCGTCTTTCCCGGCAGCGGTGATCAGGTTGGTTCTCCTTGTGTTAACGATGGCTTGCTTTTTTTGCTCATCGGTCAAGCTGAGCATAAGCTTGAGTGCGACAGGGGACTCATCAGCCATTGGGATAATATTCTTTTGATCAAGCTTGAATGCACGCGGCTGTGTGCCGATGAAAGTCGGTGACATCGACATGCTAGCGCCATGAAAGGCCAGGTTGATAGCGAGGTGGTGGCCGTCGAACTGGAGTCCCCACGCGGTGCTGGCTGATGGCTTCCCGAAGATTGCAAGCCAGTAGTCTTCAGCTCCGAATCCAGGCCGGCGTTTGCCGTTGCGCAGCAGGCGATCATCGGCGAGCGGGATATTTCTCGCCTTGCCGTATCCCTGGGGGCTGAGTACTGCTGCAAGCAGGTCACAGGCTTTTTTCAGTTGTGCCTCGTCAAGGTCACCAAGGCGCACGCCGCCTTGCGGACCACGTGGAGGAACATTGGTCCATATTGCCTTCTCGGGGCTGTCGTTGGGAAGGGAGGCCTGCTTACGCAGATCCTTAGTGAGGGAGTCAAGAAACACACGTGCGCTTCCAGCCATCGCCTCTGGTGTATACTTGTGGTTAAGCTCCGGGGTGTAGGTGGATAAAATTTTGCTCGGTAGTGAAGGATACTTTCCTGCCGGTGCTGCAGAGAGCAGGGGGATAGCGATGAGGAAGGTAAGGGCGGCGAGGGCTGTTAATTTCATGATTGATGGAATTTGATGTATTTAACCGAGAAGTAAAACCTCTAAATTCCATGGACCTGGGGGGATTGGAGGGGTTTCTCCCTGTCGCAGGCGGCTCACCGCGGGGGTTGAAGTTGGCCGGTATATTGATATAACGGGCATTGCGATGAAGATTCATAGTAT
>CAWVVE010000339.1:0-3688 GCA_963933075.1 uncultured Verrucomicrobiaceae bacterium
ATCCGACGAGCTGACCTATGTGCACTCGTTATTGATGCCTCGCAGGGGGTGAGCGCACAGGACAGGAAGATAGCAGGCCTGATCGCCGAATACGACAAGCCCTGCCTTATTATGTCCAATAAGTTCGATCTCTTCCATCCGAACGCACCAAAATCAGAACGAATTGGCGCCATGAAAGACGAAGTCAGTGAAGGATTGTTCTTCATCCAACATGCGCCGGTCATTGCCGCGTCTGCAAAAACTGGCGAATCCGTAACGCGCCTGTTTTTTGGCGTCGAGCAAATACGCAAAGCAGCCTGGGAGGGACTCAATACCGGATTACTGAACCGCATTATGCAGAAAGCTCTCATTTCACACCCACCCCCATCAGCAAAAAACAACAAGCGCTTCAAATTGCTTTACGCAACCATGACCCAGGCTTCCAATGAGCACAGACCAATACCCACTGCTGAATTCATCCTTTTCTGTAACAAAAGAAGCTTATTACCGCAGTCTTACGAACGTTACCTGGAGAACAGCATTCGCAAAATCTGCGCCTATACAGGAATTCCGATAACTTTTACTTTCAGAGAACGCACCCCGAGAAATAAGGGCAAGAGATAACCGTGCTAGCCATAAAGCTGCCTTTCATGGCGAATTCGCCGCACAATACAGAAAATAATTGTAAGCAACAAGGCGGTCAGCGGCAACATCCATACCCGAAACCATCCAAAGGCTCCCGCCTTGTCCTTGACAGCCAATCTCAATGTCGCAGGGAATGATGACTGCCCTTGATCATTGACGGTGAAAATTCTGAATTGAAACTCGCCCCCGGGAACAATCCCCACAATCTCAGCCCTGACCTCAGTATCACGCTTGGTAATCGTGAGATGCTCCGGCTTGATTTCAACCCAGGTTTGGACCGGAAACCTGGTCTCTTCATCCCTTAATGTGACGAGGGCCTCGAAAATGTATTCCCAATCCCCTACGGCAGGCACTTGCCAGGAAATCACCATCGAATCACTGCGCTGTTGAATAATCCTGATTTTCCTTACCGGCGGCACAGTGGAATTGAACCTTCTCCTGGTCTCATTTCTCCCATGCATCAGTTCCCTTAATGCGAGCCCCCCCACCACAGATTCATTCCGCCCTTTATTTCCGCGCCACTCCGGTGGCGGGACACTCTGCTCGATGCTGACCCCCGGCGACAACAATACCTGCCCCTCTAGGTTTATAACCAAAGGATCCCCCGCATAGTCTATGTTGAGACTTTCCGCAACCGGGCCGACTTTTCCTGGCCGCAATTCAACAGGAAGGATAAATGATTGCCCTGGCTTTAACTCCCTCGGGGCACTTCCTCCCATAAGGTGAAAAGGTGGATTAACCCTCACTGAAACATTAGCTGAACGGCCGCCCAAATTCCGAAGCTCGATATCTCGCTTAAACCCATCGGGGATTCCCTTTGTTCCATCATCCAGAAAACCTTCGAACTTAAAGGCGTCATTTTCCTCCATGCCAACCACAACCACTCTGGCCGGGCATGCCTCAGCAAAAACCTGGACAGATTTAGTAAACCCCTTCTCAATAATTTTCACTGATCCTGCAAACTTCCCCGCATCATCAGAGGGAATATTCAGCATGACGGGCTTCGTTGAAGCTCCCGCAATCTCATACTCGACAAGATTTGAATGCAGCCTGTCAGGAAGCATCAACCGGATCTTGAGATTATTCTCGAAGGGGTTTCTGATACGCAATTGTGCCTTTCTTGTATGACTTTCATCATCAAACCCCAATGTGAGCTTGTCCTGAACCTGGAACGGCGGGCTAACCTCATAGGTTAAAGCAGTCCTCGCTCCCGGATTACCCTTTTGGAGTTGAAAAAGAACCCGGCCTTTCTCCGGCTTCTTCTTTGCCAGAAATCTGATCATCAATGACTGACTTGCCCCTGCACGAACATTTAACTCCACCTCGTCCTGCCCATTAATTTGAAACCCCTGAGGAAGGGATACTGTAGCCCTAAAAACCGCATCGCCTTTATTCGCTATGATGATTTCCCTCGCCTGACTTCCTCCCATAACCACTTCCCCGAAATTAATCATCTCCGGCACTTCCAGACGGGCCATGCGGTCAGTAATCCTTAAAATCACCTCTACTGCGGCGGAAAAGATTCCTTCATCGCCAATGCCGGCGTCCTTCACTCTGAACTCGAACCGATCTTCAAGCACGCCAGGATTCAGGCCCGCCTTAGTTTGGTAAGTTGCGATTCCACTTTCAGGATGCAACTTCAACTGCCCGTGTTCGGGTTGCACAAAAATTGAGTACGCTAAATTTTTCCGCTGCCCCTTTCGCCCCCTGGAAAGCAAAATCCTGTTATCCTCCCCCCTATAGACTTTCTCCTCAAAACCAACAAGCAAAGGGCCGACACCCTTAGGAATCCTGATCCCTTCTGGCACCTGGGCATGCAGAACACTAACCGCAGCACACAGGAAAATTAAAGCGCTGGGAATGAAACCCATTCCCCACCCTGCAGAATAGCCTGCAGCTAAGACCGGAGTCCCTGGTGGATTTAACTCACTCGTCATCTTGTCTGTCGGAAAGCAGTCTAATTGCAACGGCCTTTAGGGTCAAAAGGGCATTGCTTCAATGAGCAAATATCAGCCTCAGGCTAGGATTCCCTAGAGAAACCCTTCGAGCCTCCTTCGAAGAAGATCAATTGCAACAGTTGAGGCGCGATCCTTAAAATTAAGCCTGTCGGTTTTATACTGGTAATTAAATGCACGCACTGCAATCCCCCTGCTCGCCAACCCTATCCACACCGAGCCAACTGGTTTATCAACACTGCCTCCGCCGGGTCCTGCAATACCGGTAACGGCAAGGGCATGATGGGATCCTGAGCGTTCAAGGCACCCCTCAGCCATGGCCTTGGCAACGGTGTCACTGACAGCGCCAAACTCATCAATCATCGTCTCGGGCAACCCAAGAAGTCGGCACTTCGCTTGATTTGCGTAGGTCACATATCCAACATCAAAAACCCGCGAAGATCCGGGTACATTGGTAATACGATTGGCTATAAGCCCGCCAGTACATGATTCAGCAACGGCGACACGCTCACCGGAAATCTCCAGGCACCCGACCACAACCTCCTCAATGGCAGATGCCCCCTCGGCGACAAAATCTTCAGGGGCTGCGCCCCTAATGGCCTCATCAAGGAGAGCCGTGTCCTCTTCCTTGCAAATACAACGCACAATTACACCCCCAGCCTTCAGGCAATAACCAATTTCAAAATTGCAGGGCACGCCAGCAAGCACCGCTTCAACCCGTCCCGCCAATTCCGATTCACCCACTCCCATGAAAAAATAATTTCGGCAAGCGGGAACACTTACACCCACCGCATCGAGAATGCCTTTAATGCGAGGAACAACATTCTCCTGGAATATTGGATAAAGTTCCCGTGGCGGCCCCGGCAAAAGAAATATATGAACAAGGGAGGAACCAGTCCCGGCAGTTAAATACAATCCTGGGGCGGTTCCGTTTTTGTTCTCAAGAACCTCCGCCCCTTCAGGAACCATCGCCTGTCGGCGATTAGCCGGGCGCATATCCATTGCGGAGTCACGGAAACGGCAGCTGATCTCCTCCATTACTCCGGCATCTTCGATCAATTCAAGGCCAAGAAATTCAGCGGTCATTTCACGAGTCAAGTCATCCGAAG
>CAWVVE010000340.1:0-3687 GCA_963933075.1 uncultured Verrucomicrobiaceae bacterium
CGCCTGACAGCATCCATCTCGTCTACAGCACCGGCAAGAATCTGGTCATTACCGATACTCGCGGGGGAGCCACTACACCCATCGTGACCGGACTGGGACGTATCAGTGAACCCAACTGGTCCAGGCGTTAGTACGGACAGGCTCTGCCCCTGTTACAGGAAAGTATTTTCCCGGCGCTCCCTGCCGATCGTTGTTGCCATACCATGGCCCGGTAAAACAGCGCTTGCTTCATTGAGAGAGAATAACTTCTCCCGGATACCATCCAGGAGAAGATCGGTATCCCCGCCGGGAAAATCTGTCCGACCTATGCCCGACCGGAACAAGACATCCCCACCAAAAACAATATCCTCCCCTTCCATGACAAAACAGATGCTGTCAGGTGAATGCCCCGGGATATGCAGGAGATCAATCTGGCATCCAAGAATATCAAGTCCATCTCCGATCTCCTGCTCCAGGATTCTTCCGACCCGGTAGGGCGCTATTTCAAATCCTGTTCCTTCCAGGCCGCGGAAAAAATCCTCAAGTGTCAGGTCCTTGTCGTATTGGGAAAAAGCCCAAATCGGGCAGCCAAAACTCTCCACCAGACCGGCAGCACCCTGAACATGGTCAAAATGTTGATGGGTTAGTATAAGCAATTGTGGATCAATACCTTCCTTATCCGCCCAATCAGCCATTCCCTGCGGGGCATCTACCGCAACCCATCCCCCGGGAGCTTTGAAGGCATAACCGTTTGTTGCCAATGGACCACCTTCAAAGCAACGCAAATCAAGCCCTTCGTTTGCTTCAGACATTCCAGAGATCTCAGTAAAATGATTCGACACCAGCAGGCGAATAGGGGACAATCAAAATCCAACAAATTTGTTTCCGCACGTAGCTGACCAGTGAACCACAATAGATATATGAACACAACCAGGAACGTCATTGGTGCCTTTCTTTCGACGATCATTGCCGGAATCACGCTGCCATTATCCGCAATCGCCGCCCCCAACTACGGGACCATCGCCCAGTATGTTGCTAACCTGGTTCAGAACAACCATTACTCGCGCACCGATTTCGAGGATGATGTCTCCGAGGAATTGCTCAATAGCTTCGTTAACTTTCTTGATACCAGTAAGCTTTACTTCACTCAGAAGGACATAGACAACTTCGAGCGAAAATACAAAACCTCACTGGATGACTACATCTTTGAAGGCTCAATCAAGCCTGCAACAGACATTTACTCCCTTTATGTGAAGAGGGTGCAGGACAGGGTAAAGAAAATTGAAGAAACCCTGAAAACCGTTGATTTTAAATTCGACAGTAACCGCACGGTGGAGAAACGCCGCAAGGATTCAAAATGGCCGGCCGACACGGCTGCCGCTGATGTCCTGTGGCAAAACATCATCGAAGGACAGCTCCTATTCGAGGAACTCCGTACCATCTCGCAAAAGGCAAGGGCCAATGAGCTCGGGAAAAAACTTGAGGATATCCTTGGGACTGACGGCGAGGAAACCCCAAAGGATAAAATACTTAAGCGTTACACGCGATTCATGCGCACCCTTGATGAAAATGATGAGGAGGAAATCTGTAATTTCTTCATGTCAAACCTCGCTCAGGTATACGACCCGCATTCGGAATACTTTAGCCAGTCCGAACTCGAGAACTTCCGTGTGAACATGGGCAATAAGCTAGTGGGTATTGGTGCCTTGCTCAGCACTGATGATGGTGGTGCCGCAAAGATACAGGGAATTGTCGTCGGCGGACCCGCTGATAAAGCGGGAGAATTGCAGATCAATGACCGTATCGTTGGCGTCGGCCAGGGGGAGGATGGCGAAATTGTTGATATCATGTACATGAAGCTGAACAAGATCGTGGACATGATCAGGGGCAAAAAGGGAACCGTCGTTGTGCTGAAAATCATTCCCGCCGATGCCGCTGATGAGACACGAAAGATTTCAATCAATCGTGATCAAGTAAGCCTTAAGGATAAGCTTGCAAATGCTGAACTTATTGAGGTGTCTGCTCCCAACAAGACGAAACAACGTATCGGCTGGATCAACCTCTACGCCTTTTACGCAGACATGGAACGCGGCACGAGCAGTTGCAGCGCTGATGTCAAGAAACTGCTCGACCGGCTTATATCCGAGAAGATCGAGGGCTTAGTGGTGGACCTTCGCGGAAACGGCGGTGGTTCACTTGAAGAGGCTATCAGGATGACCGGTCTGTTTATCCCGTCAGGGCCGGTGGTGCAGGCAAAAAATGCGAAAAATAAAATCACCGACCGTAATTCGCGCACGCCACTTGCCGCATACGATGGTCCAATGGTTGTGCTGACTGATCGCAGCAGTGCCTCTGCCAGCGAGATCTTCGCGGCTGCCATGCAGGACTATCAACGTGCGGTCATCATCGGTGACAAGTCGACTTTCGGTAAAGGCACCGTGCAAACAGTGATGCCCGTGGCAAATTACATGCCGGTAATCTTCCCCGGTGAAACCAAGAAACGCGCAGGAGCATTGAAAGTGACCATCCAGAAATTCTACCGCATCGCCGGCGGATCCACCCAACTCAAGGGAGTAATCCCCGACATTATCCTGCCCTCCTACCGTGATGAAATGGAAACCGGGGAAGGTTCCCTGCCAAATGCCCTTGAGCATGACGCAATCCGGAAAATGAAATACAATATTTTTGAGCGCCTTGTTCCTATTGAAAAGCTTCGCGCCCTGTCCATGACACGCCTTGGCTCCGAAAAAGAGTTCCAGTATATCAAGGATGACAACGAACGTCTTAAGGAGGCTAAGGAAAAAAACACAGTTTCTCTTAACCTGAAAAAAAGACTGGAAGAAAATGAGAAGGAAAAAGAAAGACGCAATACACGCAATACCGAACGCACCAAGCTCTTCGCAAACATCAGCCGGAGTGAAGGCAGTCGCTATAAAGTTTCCAGGATCACCTTGGATAACGTAGAGGCCAATGAGCTCAAGTGGCAGAAGGATTTTAAGCAGGAAAACAACCAGTCAATGCGCCGGGCCAAGGACAAAGAAGCGGAACTTGCTGAGAAATCTCCTGACTACCCGCACTTCCTTGAACCGGCCAAGCGCGAAATGCTCAATATTGCCGGGGACCTGATCTCAATCTCCAAGGACCTGCATACGGCCGAAACCAAGCCTGAGAAAAATGGATCGGGTTCATGACTGCCAGTAACATACAACACAAGTTTACTGCCAATCCCCGGGTGAATTGACACTTCCCCTCGCTAATCAGCAATTGCTGATTAGCGTAACAGCATGCGCGCTGATGTTAAAGTTATAGAGCATCCGCTCATCGATGCTCTGCTAACGAAAATCCGCTGTGTGGATACAGGTTGCGGCACCTTTCGTGGAAGCCTTCACGCCATCTCAAGGCTGATGGCATTTGAGATCACGCGCGATCTTCCATCCCGGGAAATTGAGATCACTACACCACTGGCAGTCACCAAGGGCAGCGCACTTATACGCGACGTGGTAATGATCCCGATCCTGCGTGCGGGAACAGGTATGCTCAATGGCATTATTGATATAATCCCCAATGCCAAGATTGGCCATGTCGGCATGGCGCGTGATGAAACAACCTGCCTGCCCAGGACGTATTACTGCAAGCTGCCGGAGAAAATCAATAACTCCGACGTGCTGCTGATTGATCCTATGCTGGCAACCGGCCACAGTGCCGCCG
>CAWVVE010000341.1:0-3683 GCA_963933075.1 uncultured Verrucomicrobiaceae bacterium
GCCAACCTCACCAGCATCGGGAGGTCGGTCTGCTTAAATTGCTCCGCGTTAACCAGCGTCACGATCCCTGCCAGCGTCACCAGCATCGGGGATGATGCCTTCTCTCAGTGCACCAGCCTGGTCTCCATAGATGTATCAGTCGGGAACCTGAATTACGCGAGTGAGGCAGGGGTTTTATTCAACAAGGATAAAACGACCTTAATCAAGTGTCCTGAGTTGAAAAGCGGAACCTATTCGATCCCCAACGGGGTCATCAGCATTGTTAGGGTAGCTTTCTACCGGTGCACCGTGTTGGAGACCATTCATATCCCGGATAGCGTCACCAGCATCGCACCTTACGCCTTCCGTGACTGCAGCAGCCTGACGAGTGTTACGATTCCGGACAGCGTCAACATCATCGAAGCTCAGGCTTTCCGTGGCTGCAGCAGCCTGACCCGTATCACCATTCCCGGAAATGTCACCAGTATTGGCAGTGGCGCCTTCCAGTATTGCACCGGGTTGTCGGAAGTCACCTTTCTGGGGGATAAGCCAAGCTTTGGCCAGGATGTCTTCGACGGTGTCAGTGCCGTGGTCATGTATCCTTCCTTTGCCACCGGCTATTCCAATCCGTTGTCCGGGTTAATGGCCTATAAGGATGGAGACTATGACCCGGTCAACCACCATCACCAGAAAGCTCAGCTGGAGGTCTTGAAGCAAATCAGGGACAACGGTAGGGACGCGGCACAGAACACCCAGCTGGAGGTCTTAAAGCAGATCAGGGATCAACTGCAGAGCCTCAACACCCGGATGCTCGACCTTCAGGCATCCGTTGCCGAGAAGGACGCGCAGATTGCGCAATTGGAAGCGCGCCCCACGCTGGAGGAGGTTCAGGAGGGCAGGGAGGGATCCGTTGTCCTTGAGGTGGATCCCGAGGGCGGCACGGTGACCCTTGGGCTCACTATCGAGCAGAGCGGGGATCTTATCGACTGGACACCAATCGAGGGGGAACTTACGCGCACGATTCCCATTCCTGACGGCAAGAAGTTCTACCGCTTCGCCCTGGATAAGGGCAAAAATCCCGGACAGGGGTAACAGGCACAGGGATTTCTGGCGGGCAAGGTCCTGCAAAACTCCGTTTTTACGGCTTTTGAAACCTTTCCCCACCTTATCTCTCAAGCCGCTTGGCCTATTATAAATTGCTTATCTTTAACAGGTTGCATACTATCCCGTGCATTCTGGTGGGTTTTCCACTTGGTTTGTGGCATACCGTGGATAAAGTGAGCGCCCTTTTTGTGTTAATGCAGCAGAAAGCCCGTGGCATGCGCTCAGGCATGGCTCATGCACCCTGTGGGGGGCCTGGATAGCTTGAAAACCTTTAGAATCAGACCAGCAGAGACAACATTTCCAGAATCAACTTTTCCGCCGGCCAGCGCATCGTGTACCGGCAACAGAATGACATATGAAGTTTAAAGGATTGCCAACCAAACGCGGCCTCTATGATCCTGCCAATGAAAAGGACAGTTGCGGTGTCGGGTTTGTGGCCAACATGAAGGGTGAGCCGAGTCACAAGATTGTGCTCGATTCCCTGCAGATGCTCGTCAACATGGAGCACCGTGGCGGTTGTGGATGTGAACCCAACACGGGTGATGGCGCCGGCATTCTTGTGGGCTTGCCCGAGGCTTTCCTGCGCAAGGTTGCAAAGCAGGACCTCGGTGTTGAATTGCCTGAGAAGGGTCGTTTTGGTGCCGGCCTTGTTTTCCTGCCAAGGATTGAGGACGAGCGGAAGAAGTGCATTGAGGCAGTGGAAGCCATCATTCATGAACAGGGCCAGCGTTGCCTAGGCTGGCGCGATGTTCCGGTGCAGACGGAAGCTGCCAATGTTGGTCCGGCTGCACGGGCGGCTGAACCGAAGATCATGCAGCTCTTTATCGGTGCCGCTGATGGCCTTGAAGGAGATGATTTTGAACGCCAGTTATACATTATCCGTAAACGTGCGAGCCATCAATTGCGTTTTGACGAGGACCTTGAGGAGCGCCTGCTCTTCTACATCTGTAGCCTTTCGACCAAGGTGATGATCTATAAGGGGATGCTCAATACTCAACAGGTGTTGCAGTATTTCAGTGACTTGGCCAATCCCGACTTTGCCACGCACCTGGCCATGGTGCACTCACGTTTCTCCACCAATACCTTCCCCAGCTGGGATCGCGCCCAGCCTTTCCGTTTCATGAGCCATAACGGCGAGATCAATACGCTGCGCGGCAACGTGAACGCCATGAGCTCACGTCAGGGTACCATGGAAAGTGATTTACTCGGGGATGACTTACCAAAACTCTACCCGGTCATGGAACCGGAGTGTTCTGATTCCGGCAATTTTGACAATGCTCTGGAATTTCTCCTCATGACCGGCCGCACGCTCCAGGAAGCGGTATTGCTGATGGTTCCTGAAGCGTGGCAGAAACATAAGCAGATGCCGCAGGCCAAGCGTGATTTTTATGAGTATAACTCCTGCATCATGGAGCCGTGGGACGGCCCGGCCTCAATCGTCTTTACCGATGGTAAATATATTGGGGCAGTGCTTGACCGCAATGGCCTTCGTCCCAGCCGTTATTATCTGACCCATGATGACCACGTGATCATGGCCAGTGAGGTGGGTGTGATTCCCGTGGATCCGGCCAATGTGAAATCCAAGGGTCGCCTGCAGCCCGGGCGATTGTTTCTGGTTGATTTTGAAAAGGGCAAGATGGTGCCGGATGAGGAGATAAAAGCTGAGTTTTCCGAGCAGCGTCCTTATGGAAAATGGCTGGAAAACCAGCGCATAGACCTGGATGACATCGCCGCCGCCGGTGAAGTGCCTGGACTGGAGGAGGATACGTTACTGCAGCGCATGCAGGCCTTCGGGTTCACCACCGAGACGATGCAATTCATGTTGCTGCCGCTGGTTAATGAGAAGCGTGACCCGCTGGGATCCATGGGCAACGATGCTGCCCTTGCCTGCCTCAGTGATAAGCCGCGAATGATCTATGACTATTTTCGTCAGTTGTTTGCCCAGGTGACCAATCCTGCGATCGATTCAATTCGTGAGGAGGTGATCATGTCACTGGAGTGCTACATCGGTCCGGAGAGGAATCTTCTTGAGACCACTGAAGAGCACGCGCAACGACTGCGGTTGCCGCACCCGATCCTGAGTAATGAGGAGCTGCATGCGCTCAAGGGCATGGATTACCGGGGATGGCGATCAAAGGAAATCGACATCACGTTTCCGGAATCTGAAGGTATCACCGGTGTTCCCAAAACTTTGGAACGAATTTGTCAGGAGTCGGGGCAGGCGATTGAGGATGGTTATAGCCTTGTCATTCTTAGTGATCGCGCGGTGTCCAGGGATCGTATTGCGGTTAGCACCTTAATGGCCACGGGCACGGTGCACCACTATCTGGTGAAGAACGCGCTGCGCACCCAGATTGGTCTCGTGCTTGAGACGGGGGAGGCGCGTGAGGTGCATCATCATTGCTTGCTTGTCGGGTATGGCGCTGATGCCATCAATCCTTACCTTGCCTTTGAGGCGTTGTGGAAGGCGCGTCGCGAAGGATTGACCGATGCCGAGGAGTTTGGTGACGACCAGTCCCTCGTGAAGGCTTATCGCAAGGGCGTTGCCAAGGGCATGCTCAAGGTGATGGCCAAGATGGGCATCTCCACGCTTCATTCCT
>CAWVVE010000342.1:0-3680 GCA_963933075.1 uncultured Verrucomicrobiaceae bacterium
AGTATAGAAATCATGGAGGCCGGCACTTACCGCTTGGTGCTCATCGGGGTGAATATCAGTGAGCAGGATAACGAACTCATGCAACTGCGTGCAGTTACCCTGAAGGCGGAATGATTTTACCGGGGATTAGCGGCGTTCCCGTTCCCAGGAAAACACTTTCCCGTTGCTGAACTCAACCACAGCCGCGGTGTAGGGCACGTGCTCGATGGTCGGCCCGAACTCGTAGAACGGGCCGCAGTATCCGTGATGGTAACCGTAGTCGAAGCCGATATGGATGTCCTGGCGCACGATCGGCATATGCCTGGTGTATCGCCATTTCTCATAGTTCATGCCGTCGCGCGTGATGTCCTTGATGGCACTCGGGCGCCCCCATGACAGGTATACGGCGTCCTGATCCATGCCGTCCAGCAGCCTGCCTTGTCCCACTGCTTTTTTTTGTGGCCCGGAAAGAGCGGCATACATTGCGGGATTGCGGTCAATCCTGTCCTGCAGTGTTTGTGTGCAGTTACAGAGCATCAAGCATGCAGCGATGCAAATGGCAGAGAAAAGAAAGGGAATCTTCATGGTGGCGAAAATCGCGAAATCAGTTCAATTATACCCGATAAAGGGCGGTTAACAACCATCCAGCAAGATGCAAGACAAGCACGGGCATAGAATTTCCTACCTGCGGGTTTCCATTACTGACCGCTGTAATGAGCGCTGTGGGTATTGCATGCCGGCAGAGTTGCAGGAGTGGCTGCCCAGGGAGGGTGTGCTTACATATGAGGAAATTCTGCGAATCGTTGGCATTGCAGCGGGAATTGGAATTACAAAGGTGCGGGTGACTGGTGGAGAACCGCTGACACGGCGAGACGTTATTCCCTTCCTCGAGAAGTTATGTGCAATTAAAGGAATTAACGATGTCGGGATATCAACCAACGGCACGTTGCTCTCTAAAGCTGTCCCTGGATTTGTCACGACTGCCGAGGCTTTGGTTGCCGCTGGTGTACGCACTGTGAACATTTCCCTTGATACCCTTGACCCTTCTGCATATGCCGTCACCACCGGGCGTGATTACTTTGATCGTGTCATTTCGGGCATCAATGCAGCCCGGCAAGCAGGGTTTGAACGGATCAAGATCAACGCTGTTCTCATGCGCGGTCGTAGCGAGGGGCAGTTACTGCCTCTCGTTGACTTTGCCAATGATAATGACTTGCTTTTGCGCTTTATCGAGTTGATGCCGGTGAGTATCGGTGATGTCTTGAGCGAATCCAGTTTCCTGCCGGTTGCAGAGGCCAAGCGTTGCCTTGAAGAGGCGCTTGGTGATCTTCAGCCGAGGACGGATTTCAGGACCAACGGGCCTGCCAGTTATTTCGCCGTTCCCGGGACGAATCAACTGGTGGGATTTATAGGCGCCATGACCAACTTGCATTTTTGCGAGACATGCAACAAGTTGCGGCTGACGTGTGATGGCAAGTTGAGGCCCTGCCTCGGAAGTCACCTGGAATTTGACCTGATGAAGGAGATTCGCGGCGGGGCGAGTGACAAGCAGATTGTCGAGTTCATAGAGCACGTGGTGGAGCGCAAGCCCATGGAACATGACTTCAGGGACAACTACATTCCGGGAAGGAAAATGATCGCCATCGGGGGATAAACAAGCCATGGAAGAATTATCACACGTGAAGCCTGACGGGAGTGTATCAATGGTTGATGTTTCAGCAAAGCCTGAGCAGGTTCGCGTGGCCACTGCGCGGGGCTTTGTCAGGATGAGTCCCGAGACACTGCAATTGGTGCGGGAGAATGGCATCAAGAAAGGTGATGTCCTGACCGTTGCCAAACTTGCCGGTATCAGCGCGGCAAAGCAGACATCGGGGCTGATACCCCTTTGTCATCCGTTGTCCCTGTCCCATGTACAGGTTGATTGTGAGGTTAAGGAGGCAGGTGTTGAAGTGCTGGCGGCTGTTCGGACAACAGGAAAGACCGGGGTCGAGATGGAGGCGCTGATCGCGGTTAGCGTTGCCGCACTGACCCTCTATGACATGTGCAAGGCAGTAGATAAAGCGATGGTTATTGAGGGTATAGCAGTTGTTTCCAAGGAAAAAACAGAAAAACAATGAACGTGGGAATTATTACAGTTTCTGATCGGGCGGCGGCCGGGGAATACGAGGATCATGGAGGACCGGTATTGATAAGCGAGGCAACCCGGCGTGGCTGGCGAGTGCTTGCCGATGCGCTGGTTGCCGATGAAAAAGTCGCGATTCAGGAGGCAATTTATGCGTTTAGCGCCCAGGGCTGTGGGCTGATCCTGACTACCGGCGGCACCGGGATTGCGCAGCGTGATGTGACCCCGGAGGCAGTGCGGGCAATCATGAGGATGGAAATTCCCGGGTTTGGTGAACTGATGCGTATGCGCAGCGTAGAGATTACGCCCAATGCAATCCTCTCTCGTGGCTTGGCAGGAGTTGTAGAGAATTCCCTGGTCATTACCCTTCCCGGCAAACCCCAAGGGGCGGTGGAGTGCCTGGGATTTGTTGAGGGGGCGATTGCACACGCGGTGAAGTTGTGCGCCGGGGAACCGACTTCATGTTGAGGGTGTTCCGCAGCCCGGGTTAATCCTCCCTGAGCTGTTTCTGCATTGCTTTTCCTGCGGCTCGACTGATCAAAATGGTCACTGTCAGGGTGGCCAGGATGCCAATACTAAGCAGCAGCCATTCGATTGCGGACTTCCCGTGTTGAGTATCGATTCCTCCCAGGGAGCCGAGGTATACATAGGCGAATGTTCCCGGCATCATGCCAATCCATGAGGCGAGAACATAGTGAGTAAATCGGATGTGTGTAAGGCTAAGGAAATAGTTGAGCATTGTGTATGGGATCATCGGGCTGAGCCTGGCAAGGCCGACAATCCTCCATCCATCGCGGTCAATGGCGGCTTTTATTGCAGCCATGCGGGAGTTGTGGTCGATTTTCCTCCCTATCCAGTCCCGTGCCAGGTGGCGCCCCACCAGGAACGCTGCAGTTGAGGCAAGCGTAGAGGCAAATGACACCAGGAGAAACCCTTTCCAGAGACCGAAGGCGGCACCTGCGCCGAGCGTTAGAATTGAGCCGGGGATCAGGATCACGGTGGCACCGACATAGACAAGTACGAAGAGCATGGCTCCCCAATGCCCGAGTGATTCTATGCCATTAATGAAACGTTGCAGGTGTTGACTGATGCCCGGAACGCCAAGTACCCAAATTGTGATGCCTGCCAATGCAGTAATCATCAACCATTTCAGCCAATGTGTTTTCAGGGGCTTGTTCATGGGAACGGGTGGGGTCACTTGTTGCCGCTTCCCTGTCACCTGGTCAGCAAAACGCCGTGAATATACAGCGACGGTGATTCAGGGGTGTATTGGGAATACCACAATATTTTAGTCAGGTTGACACCATGAGGAGAGGCGAATTAAGTGACAGGTAACTGTAGCAGGTGCCATGACGAAACCAAGCAAAGTGATCCAAATGGAACTCGACAGTTTCATGACCGGCCTGATCCGGCGCAATCCGGGTGAGAAGGAGTTTCATCAGGCGGTGCTTGAAGTGGCAGAATCGCTGGTTCCCTTTATCCAGGATCATCAGAAATACCGGGAAGCCCAGATCCTGGAACGGATGACGGAACCTGACCGGATCATTATCTTTCGTGTTACCTGGGAGGACGACCAGGG
>CAWVVE010000343.1:0-3677 GCA_963933075.1 uncultured Verrucomicrobiaceae bacterium
TGCTCAATTCATGATCCGCAAGCCGCAATTGAATATGCCAAAAAATTAAAGCTCCTCGCGGACAGGCTTTCCGGCGACCTTCTCGTGATAATGAGGGTTTATTTTGAGAAACCCCGCACCACGGTCGGATGGAAAGGCCTCATTAACGACCCAAGCCTGGATGACTCGTTTGATATTAATGAGGGACTGCGTATTGCCCGCCGTCTTTTGCTGGACATTTCAGAGGTTGGGATCTCCGCGGGAACAGAGTTCCTAGACACCATAAGCCCCCAATTTGTTGCTGACTTGATTGCCTGGGGCGCAATCGGTGCCCGCACCACCGAGAGTCAAATTCACCGTGAACTTGCATCAGGCTTATCGATGCCGGTGGGCTTTAAGAACGGCACCGGTGGAAGCATTCAGATTGCAGTAGACGGCATCAAGGCTGCCGCGAATCCTCACCACTTTCTCTCGGTTACCAAGCAGGGAGTGAGCGCAGTTGTCAGCACGGAAGGCAATAATTCCTGCCACGTGATACTAAGGGGGTCCTCCATTGGGACAAATTTCGACAAGGATTCTATCACCTCAACCTCTGACCTGCTGGAGACGAATGGGCTTTCCCGCTGCCTGATGGTGGATTGCAGTCACGGCAACAGCTGTAAAGATCACACCAAACAGAATACGGTGGCTCATGATCTGGGCGAGCAAATTGCCAGCGGCAGCAGGGATATCGTTGCCGTAATGGTTGAAAGCCACCTCATTGCCGGCAGCCAAAAGCTCAGTAGTGACAAATCAAAGATGGTTTACGGGCAAAGTGTCACTGATGCCTGTATCGGCTGGGAGGAAACCGAGGATCTGCTCGAGAATCTAGCGGAAAGCGTTCGCCGTAGAAGGGTTCAGCGATAAAGAAATCCAGGGGATTACCCGGGAATCAAGCCCATCGAGGTTACCATCTCGCGTTCCTCACGCAATTCTGCCACCGAGATGTCAATTTTCTCCCGGGAATATTCATTGATCTCAATATCACTGACGATTTCCCGAAGTGCGCCATCACTGCGCACAGGGAATGATGCTATCAAGCCTTCATCGATGCCATAACTTCCGTCTGAGCACACGCAAACGCTGTTTGAACTCCCCTCCTCACTCATTTGGGACAGATGGCCAACGCCGTCGACGATCGCGTTTGCTGCCGATGCTGCTGAGGATGATCCGCGGGCATCAATAATGGCAGCTCCGCGCTTCTGCACTATTGGAATAAATTCATCCTTTAGCCATGAGTCATCATTGATGACTTCATTGGCCGGCTTGCCTGAGATGAGAGCGTTATAGAAATCCGGGTATTGTGTGGCTGAGTGGTTGCCCCAAATCGTCATGTTACTGATCTCGCTGACATGAGCGCCGGATTTCTGGGCAAGCTGCGTCTTTGCGCGATTTTCATCAAGCCTCGTCATTGCGTGCCAGCGTTCATTAGGAATATCGGGCGCATTGTTCATGGCAATCAGGCAGTTAGTATTGCAGGGGTTGCCGATTACCAGCACACGAACATCAGAGGCAGCAGAGTTATTAATCGCCTGCCCCTGACCGGTGAATATCTTGCCGTTAATACCCAGCAGGTCTCCCCTTTCCATGCCGGCTTTGCGGGGCACGCTACCAACAAGAAGCGCCCAGTTAGCCGCATTGAATCCTACATCTAGCTCGCATGTGGGGTTAATCTTGTTGAGCAAAGGAAATGCGCAATCATCAAGCTCCATGCACACGCCCTCAAGGGCCTTCATTGCAGGTTCGATTTCTATCAGGTTAAGGTTAACCGGTTGCTCGGGACCAAACATCGCCCCCGAGGCGATTCGAAACAGCAGTGAATAGCCGATTTGCCCGGCTGCGCCGGTTACTGAGACGGTAATGGGTGATTGCATTCTAATTGAGGTATATGACCAAGGTTGAATTCTTTAAGCTTATGAAGGCTAAACAAGGTTAAGACGCTTTTCCATGCCTTCGCAGAGCGCATGAATCAAGACTTTTTGTGCTTCCTGTATCCGGGCTGTATCCTGGTGAGCCACAAGTATTTCAATGTCAGCGAGTCCGCGGATGTTGCCCCCGTCACGACCCAGAAGCGCTATCGTGTTGATCTTACGGGCTTTGGCCACTTCGATTGCAATTCTTACATTGGCAGAATTTCCACTTGTTGATATTCCAACCAGCACATCCCCCTCCCTGCCCAATCCTTCAACTTGCCGGGAAAATACGTGATCGAAGCCATAATCATTGCCTGTTGCCGTAAGGAAGCTGCCGTCTGTGGCAAGCGCTATCCCCGGCAACGGGCGACGGTCATCACGGAAGCGACACAGCAGTTCTGTCATAAAGTGAGAAGCATCAGCGGCACTTCCGCCATTCCCACAGGCAAGGATCTTGTTTCCGCGCTCAACGGCACCTGCAAGTGCGCTGAGCGCATCTTCGTATTGCTCATCACAGCTGCGCAGTAAGTCGATTGCCTCAATGGCGCCATTGATGGAATGTTCAAGGAGTGACATATCTTAACCTAATGCTAATTTTATTGAGAGATAAGAGCATTTTGTAGAAAATAATATCTAGCACTTGAATTGATTGTAATGCTCACCATCCGGCGCCGGCTGATCCGACATCCCATTCCTCGACGAGATCATCGGGGAAGTCATCGAGAAACCGTGATGGGCGCTGCATGATGTCACCGGTTCGGGAACTTGGCCACATGTAAGGATAACTGAGGTAAAGCTCATCCTTTGCCCTGGTGAGTGCCACGTAGAAGAGGCGCCGCTCCTCTTCCAGGCCACTTTCCTCCTCATCATCCTCCTCAATGACACGCGCATTTGGAAACATTCCTTCCGTTAACCAGATCACGAACACCACCCGCCATTCAAGGCCCTTTGCCTGATGCACACTGGAGAGGGTTAATGCCTCGGATTGGTCTTTCCTCTGCTCTCCTGATCCGGGACCGCCATCAACTCCTGCAAGCAGGGCAAGTTGACCAAGAAATTCCGGAGCATCATCGAACTGAACGCTGTATCGCTTCAATTGATCCAGATCCTGAATCCGGTTTTCATAGTTGGTGAACTTACTCCGCATGTAGTCATCATAGACACCGCCCATCACTGATTTGATCATCTCTTCAGGCGTAACGAGTTTCTCGTCATCAAGCAATTCATCAAGCGTGAAGCCGAGTTGTCGCCAGGATGACTTTGCCTTGGAGGGAACCTTGAAGCTTTTAATGTAATCAGTGAATGATCGTGGCTGCTTATTCTCCCGGGCCAGAGGGCAACGCAGCCATTCGGCCCACAGTTTGTCTGCGCTCACTGCCCCAATTCCCGGGAGCATTCTCGCGATCCTCTTGAAGGCGATCTCATCACGTCGGTTTACTGCCAGTTTCATGAAGGCGGCAACATCCTTGACGTGTGCTTGTTCAAAGAAGCGCAGGCCACTTGTAATATTAAAGGGAATGCCACGATTCGTAAGCTCCATCTGCAGTTCCATTGCCTGGAAATGAGCCCGGTAAAGCACCGCCATCTCTTCGAGCTCTATTCCCTCATCGCGTAATTCGAGTACCCGCTGGGCAACAAATGATGCCTGGGTACCCGGGTCGTTAAGGGCAACCAGCGCGGGTAACTGGCCGCGCGCCGGGCGATGTGCCCGGAGTTTTTTTTCATACTGTTTTGTATTGGCCTTGA
>CAWVVE010000344.1:0-3660 GCA_963933075.1 uncultured Verrucomicrobiaceae bacterium
CGCCCGGAAAAGATCTCCGTCGATCCATGACTGCAAACACAGCATCCTCCACAGGTTACGGTAATGGCGAAGGGACACCCTCTTCCCGGACAATACAAAGCGGCCTAATTTATACAGGCGCTCCACATCACAAAATTCACCAATCCGTGAAGTCGGGTCCATCAACCTCTCTTCACGATCACGATAAACCTCAGGGACAAACTCGTGCTCAGGAGTTTCAAAACCCACCTTGTCCTTACGCCAGCAAACCTCATCGGGCACTAACCCTGAAACCGCCTTCCTTAAAACCCATTTTGTCCATCCTCCTTTGAGCTTATAACCTACCGCGTTCTGGAATGCGTGCTCCACTAGTCGGAAATCTGTAAATGGAACCCGCGCCTCACGGCTAAATGCCATGGAATTCCGATCTTCCCAGTGCAAAAGTCTACCAAGATTAAAATCTGAAACCATAGAACGCAAGGAATCCTCCAGACTTCGGCAATGGATTACATTCTGGAACCTGCGCTCCATATAATCGGCGTATTCCCTAGAATTCACCGCATCAAGCAACCGCGGCGAAAGGTATCGATAATACCCACATTTACCGCGAAATCCGCGCGCTTTATCAACCAATAATATACCACGGCTCTTGAGGCTTTTAATGACAAGGTCACTCAACCCAAAACCGGAAGTATTCCGCATTTCCCGCAGAGTTCGTATTCCGGCCAAGTAACCCTCGTTATCAATGGTCTGACGAAGTAACACCGCAAACGGCCTGTAGCCGCCATAAAGCTCGTCAGCAGCCTGCCCGTCCAGAAGGACAGGTGTATTCTGGCAGCGAGCTTCCTCCATGACACACCATTGTGCGAAAATACTTGTCGTGGAGAAAGGTTCTTCCTGATGATAAACGAGCCGATCCAAGTCTCTGTTCAGTTTCTTTGCCGTTGGATAGGTATAATGGCCTGCCGTCTGGTAATGCCTGCTCACCAAATCAATGAAATGCCGCTCATTATAACGACCCTCGGAGTCATAAACCGCGCTAAACGTATTGAACCTCGCCGAGGCGTTCACCTCTGCCAGGTGACGAGTTGCCAATCCCACGATACCTGATGAGTCAATCCCCCCACTCAGACAACTTCCAACGCTAACATCTGCACGCAAACGCAACTTAACCGCATCGCTAAGCAAAGACTGCAATTCCTCAATAACATCTCCGGCAGCCTTCGGTTTCGTAGATGGTTTAATATCACTCAGGCTCCAAAACTGTTTCAACCTGATGCCTTGTCCCCTGCGAAACTGCAGATTGTTTCCGGGAGACAATTTCCGGACGCCCGTGAAAAAGGTGTCGCCGCTTGAATCCTCCGGGTAAGAGGATTTTGCCAGAAAAAGCAACGTATAAATATCATTCGCCTCCGGATTGATTTCTGAAAGGCGAAATAGTGCCTTAAACTCCGAACCAAAACAGAAACTCTTACTGTCATCAATATAGTTTAAAGGCTTAATTCCAAGCCGGTCCCTGGAAATCCAGAGTAGCGGTTCAGCCTGCCTTAGATCCAAAATCGTAAAGGCCCACATGCCATTAAACCTTGCCACACATTCCTGCCCCCACTCTTCGTATGCGGATAAGATGACTTCCGTGTCAGTGCCTGTATTAAAGTGATGCCCTATACTTTCAAGCTCCTTCCTCAATTCAGGAAAATTATACACCTCACCATTAAATACGATCACGAGATCCCCCCTCGCATTAGACATTGGCTGGTGACCCAGTGGTGAAGTGTCCTGTATTGAAAGCCTCCGGTGGCCCAGAACCAGATCAAAATGGCCTCCTGCGAACTCGTTAATATGGGGCAACGGGGTTTTCCCGGGGGAATCATCCCCCCGGCAATGGTGTGACTGTCCAGTCGCCGTGTTCATCAGAAAATATCCTTCGTCGTCAGGACCACGATGTCTCTGGAGATTATTCGCCGCCACCAATCGACGAATATCAACAGGCTCTCCCTTTCTATTCAATTGGCCTAGAATTCCACACATTGGACTACTTATTCATTAACAGGCTGATTGTGCGCAACGGCCACATGCAGTAACACTCCATTACACGACTCGATTAATTGATAGCTGGCATGCCTGCCCGTGTGCCTGACCTCATTTGGTTAAGGCCAGCTAATCGCCATTCAAGGCAGTTGTCTCCAGCAGTAACTTCTCTATGCCATCAGCAGCAGCTTTCCCTGCCCGGCCAAAGTTCGTGAGTATGCGAGAACGGCAGTCTCTAATACTTGCAATACACTCCTCTGGAGCAATCATGAGCCGGCGGCAGGATTTTACCACTTCTTCTACTTCAAATCCGCACACCACCCCAAGGTTCTCGCGCTCCTTGAGTTCAATGGGATCGATCCCAACCGAGCTATAATCTTTATTAAACACCTTGACGGGAACCTCCACGAAAACAACGGGCCGCTCCATAACGAACGCATACTCGAACGCAACCCCCGAATAGTCAGAAATCATCACATCGGAATAAAAAAAACTGGCGCTCTTCTCGGATGGACCCTCAAAGGTAAAACCTTTATCACTCTTGAACCTCTCGCGAATCGCCGCCACCGCATCTGAGTTGTTTCGAAGAATGCCCAGATGCGGGCGCAACGTGACCCCAAAGCCCGCCTCTCTTAATCGGCTGACAAGTTGCATCCCCATCGATTCAACAATGTTGTTCCTGCCCCACGAAGGTGCTATGAGGACCGTCTTATTGGCAACGCCGTGGTGAGGACTCGCCCATTCCTGATCTCTCTTCCATCTAAGCTGAATATCAATCTTGCCGTATCCAACAAGAACCGCCTGCCGGTCAGCAATTCCCTTCAACCGGTTCATTGCCTTTATTTCCCGCACCTGATGCGCTCCGCATGCCAGAATGGTATCATATCCATCAAAGGATCCATCCTGATAAATCATGTGAAGGCTGACAATCGAATGAGAAAAATGAACAAATCGAATTGCTCTTCGCGGCATAATCTCTCGACTTAATCCACTGGCCGGAGTGACGAACACTTTGCAGCGCAAGAATTTCATGAAGACCCGTGCGAACCGGTTTGATACCCGGACCCGCCTATTGCCTGGAAAACAATCATTATCCGCGACGCACGGAATCAAAACTAAATAGCTTACCTGCTTTAGCTCAAGCTCTTCAATGGCTGTTTTAATCACATAAATATTGATGGCATGGTCACAATAAAAAATAACTTCAGCCTTCCGATGGTTTACGCGACAGAATGCAATCAGGTCGCGCGCCCAATCACAGGAAAAGCAATAACGCCAGATGCTGCGTATTACCGAGGACATAGTTCCATTGCTTAACTCTAACTCTCCTATCCTAATTCCCGGCGAAGCACCTGCCCTAACCTGACATTAATAAAAAGATAACGAATAATGGAAAGAGCAGAAAAAACGCCAATCCCAACCAGTAAATTGTTGATCGCCAGTCCTAAACCAAAGGAAGCCAGAGAAATAATGAGGTAAGAAAGTTGATTCAGGAAAAGGTATTTTTTTTCATCAAAAACAATGAATGCACTTGTAAGGGGCGCCACCGCCACCATGACAAAAAACAAGGGCAAAAGCAGATAAGTGAACTGTCTGGCATCCGACCAGTCACCTTTAAGGATATAATTGGTAAAAATCGGAAACCCAATG
>CAWVVE010000345.1:0-3656 GCA_963933075.1 uncultured Verrucomicrobiaceae bacterium
GGACATGGCTGAGATGGGGGGGGTAGGGGAGAACTGAAACTATAATCACCATGCCACTGTAACGCTCACGGTTCAAGTATGAGCGGGATTTACCATCCAGCACCCTTGACTTTCGTCTGAATTCTACAGATATACATGTCTGCCGTAAGGTAAAGGATGCTACCGTCGTTACCCCATCCGCAATTAGCGGTTTTCTCTCCGGTGCTTATTCTGCCCAGCAATTTTCCCTCAGGGGTGAAGATGGAGACTCCTCCTGGACCAGTGGCCCACAGGTTTCCCCGTGAATCGACTTTCAAGCCGTCGGGAAGGCCAGGAAGTTTTCCGACGTTTGCGGTGGCATCGGCAAATAGTTTTCCCTTGCCTATGGTGCCGTCAGCATTGACTGGAAATTTTTTCCAGATGGCGGCTTTCGGGTCTGACTGGGCAACATAGAGTGTCTTTTCGTCTGGGGAGAATGCTATGCCGTTGGGGCGTGTCATTTCCTTGGTCAACAAGGTCAGCGAACCTTTTTTTGAGAGCCGATAAACTCCGCAGAAGTCGAGTTCTCGACGTTTATCCTGGTAGCGGTTTGGCAAACCGTACGGCGGGTCAGTGAAATAGAGGTCCCCATTCGACTTCATGCATGCATCGTTGGGGCTGTTAAGGCGTTTCCCGGAGAAATTGTCGACAAGGGTGCGCTTTCCCCCGGCTTCGCTGAGCAGGGATATCCGCCGGTCGCCATGCTCGCAGACCAAAAGGCGGCCTTTATGGTCAAGCAACAGCCCATTGCTTCCCGGTTCATTGCCGTAGTCCGCAGCCCCGGTATAGCCAGAGGGCTTCATGAAGAGACTGACGCCTAAGCCCTCCTGCCACTTCATGATTGAGTTGCGCGGGATATCAGAGAACAACAGGTAGCCTCCATCCTTGTGATTGATCCAGACCGGGCCTTCAGCCCAAACAAATCCATCTCCAATCATCTCAATTTTGGCAGACTTGTCGATAAGGTCATCAATAGCGGGGTCGATCCGGATAACTCTTCCCAAGGTGGGGTAATTGGTTGTGTCAATGGTGCTGATGGCAGGGGTTTGCGTCTCCTGGGCGGGCAGGAGATGGGGGAGTAAGATGAGACAGATAGCAGTGAATGTAAGCTTCATGGCGTATCATCCTAGGGGCTGGAACAGTGAGCGAAAAGAAAAACCGATAGGAATAACCCGCACTTATAGCAAACATTGTGGAATGGGTAGCTTGTTCATCAGTGGTGGATGTTTTGGATTTGAATTATCAGGGTTTGGGCAATATTATAAACTAATTACTAAGATCATGGACGTTCAACCAGCCCAGCAGTCGCCGTCTTATGACGGCATTCCCACCTTGTCTGTTGAGGAACTGGGCCCGGATATCCTTAACCACAGGATTGAGCGGAAAAATACCGGAGCAAAGGGGTTTTCGCTATTGGTTGCCATAGGCTTGAACTCGCTGGTATTGCTGCTCCTGGCCTGGTGGACGATCGTGAGCTTCACGGAGGAGGAGATTGAACTGGTTGTGGAGTCAGGGCCGGTGGAATCCTTGACTCAAATTGACAAGAAGCAGTTCCAGAAGAAGCAGCAGACAAAACCGACTCCTGCTGCAGGATCCCAGGCACCGCCATTGATTACATCTGCCGTGGCAGATCCTACGGCAGTTTTTGTGATTGAGACCAGGGCGGAGACTGACGCCTTTGGGATAGGTGAAGGTTGGGGCAAGGGTGCGGGGTTCGGCAGCGGAGGAGTAGGTGGAGGAAGTGTTGGGTTCTTTGGTTCCCGTTCAACTGCGCAGCGGGTTGTGTTCTGTGTTGATGCGTCCGCGTCTCTTTCAACCCAGCAATTCTCGATGATCAAGAGAGAGCTCAATAAATCCCTGAAGAAGCTTGCCTCATCTATTCAGTATCAGGTGATTTTCTTCTCCGGGCCGGCATGGTTTGCCGAGGATGAGCATGGCGGCAATAAGAATAATCACGTCGTCAAGCATGAGGGGAAGAAGTACCAGTGGAAGACCAAGGGCGGAGCCAGTGCATTCTACATTGTCGGGGAGAAGGGCCTTTACACAGCAGATTGGCTTTCTGCCACCAGTGCGAATTTGTCCAAGACCCGGGCACGTGTTGAAGCGGAATCAAAGTCTTACGGGACAGATTGGCGTCATCCGTTGCGCATGGCCCTTGAGATGAAGCCCAAGCCTGATGTGGTCTATTTCCTGACTGATGGAGCTGTCGGTAATGGTCAGCAGGCGGTTGACCAGATACTTAAAATCAACAATCGAGGCAAGAAGGCCAAGATTAATACCATTGCCATGATGCTTCCCAAGAGGGGAGCCGTTCTGCTCGGAGAACTGGCCGATAAAACAGGTGGTGAGTTTACCGTGGTAATGGCTGACGGGACCGTCAAGAACGGCATGAAGCAGTAGCGGCCAGCTGCTTACTGGAATTATTCCGGTTTCTTTTCCTCACGGGTGGACTTGATGTAGAGGTCCCTCAGTTGCTTGTAGTTTACCTCGGCAGGACTTGAGGACATCAGGTCAACGCCACGGTTGTTTTTCGGGAAGGCGATGACTTCACGGATGCTTTCTTCTCCGGCTATGAGCATCACAAGGCGGTCAAGGCCCAGTGCTACACCTCCGTGCGGCGGAGCGCCAAAGCTGAAGGCATCAAGAAGGTGACCGAATTCCTGCATGGCCTGAGCTTCATTAATGCCGAGAGCGGCGAACATCCTGGTTTGTAACTCGCCTTCGTGGATCCGTATTGATCCTCCCCCGATTTCGTGGCCATTGAGGACCACATCATAGGCCTCGGCACGAATTTCCCCGAGGTTGTCACCTTTTTCCAGGAGATGAATGTCTTCCTTCTTCGGGCGGGTGAAGGGGTGGTGAACAGCGTTCCATTTGCCGGTTTCCTTGTCGAGGCTTAGCAGGGGGAAGTCGGTTACCCAGAGAAATTTCCAGTCGGTATTGCCCTCGTTGGTTTTTAGGTATCCGGCGCACTCAAGCCGGATGCGCCCCAATACCTCGCAAACTGTTGGCCAGTCACCTGCTCCAAACAGGATGAGGTCGCCTTCCTCAATGGCCATGGCTTCAGTGAGACGCGTTTTCTCTTCCTCGCTGAAGAACTTTACGATTGGGGATTTCCACTCACCATTTTCCACCTTGATGAAGGCGAGTCCCTTGGCCCCGTGTAACTTGGCAGTTTCGGTCAGATGGTTGATTTGGCCGGTCGTGATACAGGCAAAGCCTTTGGCGTTGATGGCCTTGACGACTCCCCCGGAGTCCAGCGCGCCTTTAAAAACCTTGAACTGGCTGTCCTGGAATATTGATGCCAGGTCGGTAAGTTCCATCGCAAAGCGCATGTCCGGCTTGTCGCTACCAAAGCGGTTCATCGCCTCTTTATAGGTGAGTCGCAGGAACCCGCTTTCAATGTCGGCGCCAAGGGCTGCCTTGAAACAGCGGGCAAGGAGGTTTTCAACGAGCGTGATAATATCGTCGGCGGACACGAAAGATGCCTCGATATCGATCTGGGTAAACTCCGGTTGACGATCAGCGCGCAGGTCTTCGTCACGGAAGCAACGTGCAATCTGGAAGTATTTCTCGATGCCGGCAACTTGCAGGAGTTGCTTATACTGCTGCGGAGCCTGGGGCAGGGCATAGAAATT
>CAWVVE010000346.1:0-3648 GCA_963933075.1 uncultured Verrucomicrobiaceae bacterium
AGTACCATATCCGCATGAACAAGCCGATGCGCTATGCGGGCTATACCTTATACCAGGCCAGTTGGGGGCCGCCCGATCCCAAGGAGCCGGAAGTCAGACTTTTGCCGGATGGAACCGAAAAAGTAATTGTCCCCGGGGACAAGCTTTACACGAGCCTGGCGGTGTCGCGCAACCCGGCAGACCAGTGGCCGAAGTATGGAACGTATGTGATTTCTTTAGGCATGGTGATACACTTTCTGCAGAAGCTCTTCGCCTACCTGCGGCGCTCATCGCGCTCGCGCGAAAAGAAGGAGGTGAAGCCATGAGCCTAAGGTGGCAAAATCACTGCAATGCCGGGCAAGCCCTTTGCTTCCTTATGGTTGCGCTCGGTTCATTGTTGCTTGTGGATCAGGCAGAGGGCGCGGATGCCTATGGGCGCAAGGGGCTTGAGAATTATGAACGGTGGAACCCGGAAACCGTGAAACTTTTTGGATCCCTGCCCGTGCTCGAGGAGGGCAGGCTCAAGCCCATTGAGACGGTGGCGCGCTACAAGCTCTTGCGCATGAACAGCTCGAAGAGCCTGAGGCTTTTTGTGGGCGGGGAGAAGCTCAAGATTTCAGCCACCGAGTGGATCATGGATTGCCTGTTCCGGCCGGAACTGGCCAAGAGGATCCCCCTCTTCAAGGTCAATAACCCGGACGTCCTGATCAATCTTGGCCTTGATCCCCATGATTCTCCCCGGGAGCGTTATTCGTATGAGGAATTCTCTTCGAAAATTGACGCTGAAGGAATGCCCAAGGTGCTGCGCCGCTTATCTGAGTTGACGAAGGCCTATTCTGAAATTCTCGATGACCCGGAGCGTGAGCAGGAGGCAAAAGCGTTGCGGCGTGATCCCGTGAAGTCCGCCACGCTGTCCCTGAAGACCAACATGAATGAGTTTGAGTGGCTGGTTAATACCCTCAACTTTGCCCGTGACGGGCTTGGTGTTGAACTGGGCGAGGTGTCGCCGGAATTTAAGAAAACCGGCACAGGTAAGACCAAGGTCAGTTACTTCCTGGAGGTCTTTGACGAGGTGCGTGAAGTTGCCCGCCGACCGGAGACCGGCGAGGCCTTTGTGGCCGAGTTAAACGCCGTCTTTCGTATCCTGGAGCGGGATACCATGACGGCGGGCATCAAGGACAACTCAAGCATGACCAGCCTGGCGATGTTTCCGCCCCTGTCCCGGGACGATGAGGAGTGGATCAAGCCCGGCTACTTCATTGAGCAGCTCACTTTCAAGGCCGATAAAATGAAACCTGAGGTGAAGGCTGTATTTTCTGACTGGGCATTGCCGAAGATCAAGATCCTGGAGAGGCTTACCGCGGCAGTTGATGCCGACAGCCAGAAGATAAACGGAGAGGTATTTGCAAAAGAACTGCAGGCATTGCACCAGGATGTTGTCGGGGAGGCTGAGGCGCGTGGGGAATATCGCAAGGTGAAGCTTGAGCTCCTCAGCAACAGGGCCGGATTTTTTCATTGGGCCCTCGGCTTTTATTTTTTGGCGTTTCTTTTGATTGCATTCACCTGGCTGGCACCTGTAAGTGCCTTTGCAAGGTTTGCCGGGATCGGGGTCTGGGCGATGACCGTGGTTGCCACCGTTGCCCTGATTGTCGGGATTATTTTCCGCAGTTTCATGCTGGGCAGGCCCCCGATATCCACACTGTATGAGACGATTCCCTTCATTGCAGCCTCTGCGGTTCTGCTCTGTCTGTTCATCGAGGCAATAGACCGCAAGAGGATAGCGCTGGCTGTGGCAACCCTTATCGGGGTTGGCGGGATGTTCCTGGCCATGCGCTTTGAAATCAAGGAGGCGCGGGATACGCTCAAGGTGCTCGAGGCGGTGCTGCGTTCCAACTTCTGGTTAGGGACGCATGTTATTGCCATCAATATCGGTTATGCGGCGGCCCTGCTTGGCGGAGCAATCGGTCATGTCTACATTTTTGCGTCCCTCTTTGGTGTCAAAAACCGGGATTTCCTGAAGTCAGTGACGCGGATGGTTTACGGGGTTTTGTGCTTTGGCCTGGTCTTTGCCCTGGTGGGAACCGTGCTCGGCGGAGTCTGGGCCAATGACAGCTGGGGGAGGTTCTGGGGCTGGGATCCCAAGGAGAATGGGGCGCTGATGATCTGCATAGGTATCCTAGTGATGCTGCATGCCCGCATGGGCGGCTTGATTAAGGATCTTGGTGTCAGTATCATGGCCGTTTTTATCGGCATCATCACTGTCTTCTCCTGGTGGCATGTCAACCAGCTGGAAACCGGGCTGCACAGCTATGGCTTTACCGATGGCATCATGTTCTGGCTTCACCTGACCTACGGCATTGAGTTTTCCGTGATTGCGCTTGGCTTCATTGCCCATTTCGGCATCTTTCCGAGGTTGTTTGGCGGCAGGGAACCCCGCGCAGAGTAAGCGCTTATTTTATTTCAAGCCTGAGGATTTAAACCCAAGAGAAAAAACCATGAAACACATGACTCAATTACTAATCACAGTACTTACCATTGGCCTTGCTTCAGTGTCCGGTGCCAAGGACAGTGCCAAGGTGGTGCTTGTGGCCGGCCACAGGAGCCATGGCTGGGGAGCGCATGAGTTCAATGCGGGTTGCCTGCTGATGCAGGCGCATCTCAAGGAGGCGCTGGGCAAGAAGGTGGAGGTCGTTGTCCATCGCAGCGGCTGGCCGAAGGATCCGGATGCTTTCAAGGGAGCAGATACCATCGTCTTGTTCATGGACGGCGGGGGACGTCACCCGATCAACGGCAGGCTTGAGCAGGTAAAGAAGGAAATTGACCGCGGGTGCGGCCTGATGTGCATGCACTATGCCGTTGAGGTTCCGGCCGGCAGGTCCGGCAAGGCCCTGCAATCCTGGATTGGCGGATATTATGAGACCGGCTGGTCGATCAACCCGCATTGGGTGGCCAAGTCCAAGCTTAACACCAAGCACCCGGTAAGCCGCGGAGTTGTCGATTTTTCCCTGAAGGATGAGTGGTATTTCAACATGCGCTTTCGTGAGGGGCGCAAAGGGGTGACCAGCATCCTTGAGGCTGTTCCTGATAATGTTGCCCGCTCCGGCAAGTCGTCCTGGCCGCGTGGTCCGAAGAAACACATTGTCGCCGCCTCCGGTCGCAGCGAGACACTTTGCTGGTCGGTTGTCAGGGAGGATGGAGGCCGGGGAGTCGGCTTCACCGGCGGGCATTTCCACAGTAATTTTGGCGATGACGGGTATCGAAAGCTCGTGCTCAACGCGGTTGCCTGGTCCGCAGGGCTTGAGATCCCGGAGAAAGGCTTCGCTTCGCATCGGCCTGATGAATCTGAACTGGATGCCAATCAGGATTACGCCAAGCCGGGCGGCAAAAAGAAAACAGCGCAGGTAAAGACAAAGGTAAAGTATGTTGTGGCCAAGTCGGGTCCGAAGCCCCTGTTTACCAGCAAGGTGATTTCCCGTGGCACCCCGGGGCATTCTGTTGATATTGCCGTCGACCTCAAGGGATCCAAGAAGCTTTACCTCGTGGTTGATGACGGTGGCGACGGGTATGGTGCCGACTGGGCTGACTGGGCCGAGCCGCGCATCGTCGTTGGCGGGCAGGAGAAGAAGCTTACCGACTTAAAGTGGAAGTCAGCCAGTGCAGACTGGGGGC
>CAWVVE010000347.1:0-3643 GCA_963933075.1 uncultured Verrucomicrobiaceae bacterium
AAGTGTGTTCTATCGATTATGTAATGCCGGCAACACCATCATTGTCATTGAGCACAATCTTGATGTCATCAAGTGTTCAGACTGGATCATCGACCTTGGCCCGGGAGGCGGTCCGGAAGGCGGGGTAATTGTCGCAGAGGGACCACCGGAAAGTATTATTGAAAATGAAAACAGTCTCACAGGAAAGCATTTGTCTTCACACTTCAAACCTTAACGGTCCCGGCACGAGATAAATGTTTCGGGCGCGCTTTAAATAACCCTGTCATTGCCCCCATCAACTGGAACCTGAGCACCGGTTGTCTTACCAAAAAGGGAACCGGCCATTGCTGAAACCATTTCCCCGACATTTCTGGATTTAATCTCGGTTTTAAGCAGATTGCGTGTCTTGTATTCCTCGATGGTAATCCCGTAGCGCTCAGCGGATCGCTTCAACGCCTCAGGCGTCCAGAGCTTTGTGTCAAATACTGCATCAGGATGCACGATGTTACACCGCACCCCAAATGGACCCAACTCCAGAGCCGCAACCCGGCACAGCTGAGTTAAGCCGGCCTTGGCACAGGAGTAACTGGCAGCCCCGGCGCCTGGAGCATTCACGTTGCGGGATCCAACCAGAACCAATGCCCCATCAAGTCCGCGTTTTATATACGGAATCGAATGCTTGAGGAGAAGTTGGTGACTGGTGAGGTTCACCGCAATGGACTTCTCCCAGTTTGATTGATCCATGTCTTCAAGGTAAGCCCCGGCGGTAAAAATTCCCGCATTACTGACAACCACATCCAGACCGCCAAATTCCCGCACGGTCTCCTCAATGGCATTCACCACCTGTTTTTCCTCAGTTAAATTCACTACTTTACCGACTGCTCCTATGCTCCTCATCTGACTGACTATGTCGGGATTAAGATCCAGCCCGACAACGGCCGCCCCATCCTCCACAAGAGCTTTAGCGCAAGCCAACCCAATGCCTGCGGCAGATCCGGACACGATGGCTATCTTTCCCTTATGAGGAGAAGAGCAAGAACCAGTTGTCTTTAGCTTGGCCTGCTCAAGCTCCCAGTATTCAATGTTAAACAACTTCGATGCAGAAAGAGGGCACCAGCCGCCAAGGCTGTTCTCAGACTGCTCAATGGCAGCCGCGGTATGCCTGGCAATGTCAGCGATAATTCCAGCCTCTTTCATCGTTGTCCCGAATGACACCATTCCGTGCCCCGGCCACACGGCCCAACGGGGCGCAGGATCCAGCATGGTAAGATTGCCACTGCTGTGATTGCTGAAATACCGGCTGTACTGATCAGCAAACCTTGCTACGGATTCCTCGATATTCCCACCCAGAACAACAGGTATCCTCTTTGTGCGAATAACATGATCCGGAGTCAGGGGACCACGGGTAGCCAGAGAGGAAATATTTTTTAGGCTTGAGAATGCAACAGCCTTGTCCGTCTGGTCAATGACAGCATAAGCCGCAGATTTTCTCCACCCGGATACGGACCGCCGAAGATCAGAAAGTGAGGGCAAATCCTCCTTGAATTTCGCCCGTGCGCGGAGCTTCGATTTTCCGGAGTTTGCTTTGATGTATCGTTCAGCAAGGCTGGATATCTTGATCATCAATTGATAACTCTTCCTCGCATCCTCATGAAAGGTGAAAACACCATGATTCATGAGGATCATACCCTCAAGCCTGGAGAAATCCGCACCACGAAGGCGTTTCTTGATCTCCCTAGCCAGTTCAAATCCCGGCATCACATAAGGAACAACTAAAACCCTGTCACCATAAATCTCCTTCAGCCTGTTTTTTGCACCTCGTGCATTCGTTAGCGTCACCACCGCATCAGAATGTGTATGGTCAACAAATCGATGGGGAATCACTGCATGAACCAGCGCTTCAATGGATGGCCTTGGGGACTCACTGTCCAGCATCGCTGCACTGCACTGAGCCACCATGTCAGAGTCCGAGAGATTATCCATCTCCGCAAGCTGGAGCAAGACATCCATGCGGCATGGCGAGAACCCCTTCTTGTCTATTGTGGCAAGGTCATGCCCGCTCCCCTTGACATAAAGAACATTGGTGGCCTTGCCAAAAAAATCCTTTTCCAAGACCTTAACCGAAGTATTTCCCCCTCCGTGAAGCACAAGGTTGGGATTTGCTCCAAGCAAACGTGAAGTGTAAACCCGCTGCGCGAGAAGCCCCCTTCCACACCTGCTGGCCGCATCATTACTCCATAGGGATTTCATTTGGATCGGTTTTTACCCCACGAATCACGCAGGGGGACAGTTCGATTAAAGACAGGATTACCCGGCATGGAATATTTTGAGTCTACACAAAAGTAACCATTCCGCTCAAACTGGAAACATTCACCGGGAAGAGCGTCCTGAAGGGATGGCTCCAGCTTGCAACCGGAAACCTCAGTGAGGGCACGGGGATTTATCACTGTCCGCCAATCCTCTTCAGCAAGGGGATCCTCTACCAGGAAAGATCGCTCATACATGCGAACAGCGGCCTCAAATCCTTCAGTTGCCGAAACCCAGTGAATGGCACCACGAACTTTTCGGTCAGGCGGGTTTTTACCAAGCGTTTCAGGATCATAGCTGCACCTGATTTCCGTAATTTCACCCTCTTCATTGCGTAACACTTCCTCACAACGAATACAATACGAGTAACGAAGCCTCACTTCCGCACCCGGGCTTAGGCGGTAATATTTCTTTGGCGGATCCTCCATGAAATCACTGCGCTCTATAAACACCTGGCCAGAAAGGGCAACCTCACGCTTTCCGGCTGAAGAATCCTCCGGATTATTCACTGCACTCATCATTTCCACATGGCCATCGCCAGGCCAATTAATAATGGAAACCTTTATGGGATCAATAACAACCATCCTGCGCATTGACGTCTTGTTGAGTTCTTCACGAACAGCATGGTCAAGCAGCGCAACATCAGTCACGCTGTTGTATTTGGTCACGCCAACAGTCTTGCAAAGGCTCTTGATTGCTCCCGCCGGGTATCCCCTTCGCCTCAATCCGGAGAGTGTAGCCATTCTGGGGTCATCCCAGCCGTCCACATGCCCCTCTGCCACCATCTCCACCAACCTGCGCTTACTCATCAGGAAATAAGTTGGCCGCAATTTGGCAAATTCAATCTGTCTGGGACGTGCGGGAACCGGAATGTTATCAACAAGCCACTCGTAAAGCGGACGATGATGCTCGAATTCAAGCGTGCACAAGGAATGGGTTACGCCTTCAATTGCGTCACTCTGCCCATGAGCATAATCATATGTCGGGTAGATGCACCACTTGTCACCAGTCCGGTGGTGCTCCTTGTGAAGGATACGGTACAGGACAGGGTCACGAAGGTTAAGGTTTGCATGACCCATGTCGATCCTTGCACGCAACACCTTTTCCCCACCGCCAAATCCTCCATTTCTCATGCCCTCAAAGAGAGAAAGGCTCTCCACTGCATCACGGTCACGAAACGGGCTTTCCTTACCTGGTTCCGTCAGGTTGCCGCGATATTCACGAATCTCCTCGGCGCTAAGGTCGTCTACGTAAGCCTTACCCTCCTTGATAAGGGAAACCGCCCAGTCATAGAGTTGTTCAAAATAATCAGAGGCAAAATAAAGGTGGTCCCTCCAGTCGAATCCCAACCAACGGA
>CAWVVE010000348.1:0-3641 GCA_963933075.1 uncultured Verrucomicrobiaceae bacterium
GCCTCATCGATTGATTCATAGATGAGTTCACGCGGATTCGCGCTCTCAATGATATCGTTGCGGGTTCCGTATACAACTTCACGCTGGTTATTCATCACGTCATCAAATTCAAGCACCCGTTTGCGCATCTGGTAGTTACGTTGCTCTACCCTCTTCTGCGCTGTCTGAACCGAGCGGTTAAGCCATTTGTGTTGCAACTCCTGTCCTTCCTCGAGACCGAATTTGTCCATCATCTTTGTCATGCGCTCGGCGGCTCCGAAATTACGCATCAGGTCATCTTCAAAGCTGATATAGAATATGGACTCGCCGGGATCCCCCTGTCTGGCGCACCTGCCACGGAGTTGTCGATCAATCCTGCGGGACTCGTGCCGGTCAGTAGCAAGGACCAAAAGCCCGCCAACATCTGCAACTCCTTCTCCAAGCTTGATGTCCGTTCCACGCCCGGCCATGTTGGTGGAAACAGTGACAGAGCCCTTTTGTCCGGCGCGCTGAATGATTTCAGCTTCCTGGCGGTGATATTTGGCATTGAGCACTGAATGGGGGATTTTTTCCCTCTTGAGCAACCTGGCAACGGTTTCTGACGCGTCAACACTAGCCGTGCCCACAAGCACCGGCTGCCCCTTGGAATGCCTTTCCTTAATGAACTGGATTACTGAGCTGTATTTTTCCCGTCGGGTTTTGAAGATGTGATCGTTGTTGTCAGTGCGCATTACAGGACGGTGTGTCGGCACCGGAAGCACAATCAGTCCATAAATGTCACTGAATTCTGCAGCCTCCGTTTCAGCCGTTCCTGTCATGCCTCCCAGCTTTTCATAGAGCCGGAAATAATTCTGGATGGTGACAGTGGCAAGTGTCTGTGTCTCACGCTCCAGTTTTACGCCTTCTTTGGCCTCCACTGCCTGGTGCAAGCCATCGCTCCATCTTCTACCGGGCATCTCGCGGCCTGTATTCTCGTCGACGATAACGACCTTGTTTTCACTAACCACATAATCCACATCCTTCTCATAGAGGCAGTAAGCCTTCAGCAATTGGGAAATGCTATGCATCCGCTCACCCTGTGCATCCATTTTGCTCTGAAGTTCATCTTTCTTACTGTCTTTGTCGGCCGAAGACAGACCCTCGTCCGCATCAATCTCGGAGAATGCAGTCGCAAGATCCGGAAGGACAAATGCCTCCGGGTCGTCAGGGTTTAGGAAATGTCGCCCCTTTTCTGTAAGGTCCGCATCATGGGAGCGTTCCTCCACGGTAAAATACAGCTCCTCCTTTAGTTCGAACAATGCCTTTTTCTGAGTGTCCTGATAAAAACCGAGCTCGACTTTTTCTGAAATTTTACGTTTCTCGGGATCCTCCATAAGACGGAGCAGTTGGCGATTCTTCGGCTGCCCGAATTTGACCTTTATCATTTCCCTGCCTCCAGAATCAGAATCTCCGTCATTAAATTCCTTTTTGGCTTCATCCATTGCCGTGTTACAGAGCGTATTCTGTTTTTTTACAAGCTGGTTAATCAGCGGTTTGTAACGGTCGTATTGATGGGTGTTCGATACGGTTGATGGACCGGAAATAATCAACGGGGTCCTGGCTTCGTCGATCAGCACGGAATCCACCTCATCGATAATTGCATAATGATGCCCCCGCTGGACCTGATCGTCCTTGGAATTGGACATGCCGTTATCACGAAGGTAATCAAAGCCAAACTCGCTGTTGGTGCCGTAAGTGACGTCACGACAGTAGTTATCCCGTCTATCGGAAGGCGGCATTTGGTTCTGCAGACATCCTACTGTTAAGCCCAGAAATTTAAGAAGTTCACCGGTCCACTCTGAGTCTCTACGAGCCAGGTAGTCATTAACGGTAACAAGGTGGACGCCGCGCCCGGATAGCGCGTTAAGGTAAATAGGGAGGGTGGCAACAAGGGTTTTTCCTTCGCCGGTAGCCATTTCTGCAATCATCCCGCGATGAAGACCGATTCCCCCGATCAACTGCTCGTCAAAGTGGACCATGTCCCATGTCATCGGTTGGTCACAAACAGTGTAGTTCAAGCCCACCATTCGCCGAGCGCCGTTTTTGACCACGGCAAATGCCTCAGGTAATATTTTTTCGAGATAGGCAGATTGCGCATCATGTACAAGGTGGATGCTCTCGAGCTTCTTTCTACGGACCTGCTCTTCTAGATCCCTCCTTGCCTGATGTGACTTTCTTTCCTCGGCACTCCCCTCATTTGCAACGGGAATACCGGCCTCCTGTTCACTTCTCCATACCTCAATCTTTTCATCCAGACTCTGTTCCATTGCGCGCAATTCTGACTGCCATTGCAGCGTTTTTTCACGCAGCTGATCATCTGTCAAAGAATTAAGGTCCTGCTCAATACTATTAATCTCCCGAATGATGGGCCATAGTTTCCTAAGCTCACGGGCATGCTTAGAGCCAACAATTTTCTGGAGTAGCCATTTAACCATCTTCGCGTATGCCTTTTTGAAAGAAGTGTTTGAAGTATTTAACCGCAGTTACGAGTTATAAATTTTTAGGAGTGAACCAATAAAGCGGAAATTCGGCTTCTGAAAGCCTCAAATCCCCTTAAAGGAGCTGAATTGACATCTATTTATCCCAGATCGCCTTGGATTACCCTTAAGAGATTGTTCTCGTGCAGTTTTTGCTGGATGCATCTTAGCGATGCCTTGCCAGAAATTCCTGAGCCAAGGACCTGTAATCAACAGCGCCTTGCCCTGCAGCGTTGTATTCGATGATCGCCTGACCAAAGCTGGGGGCTTCACCAAGCCTGACGGAGCGGCGGATGACTGTCTGATAAACTTCCTGCGGAAAATGTTCACGGACCTGCTCAACAACCTGCCTGGAAAGGTTGGTCCGCCCATCAAACATGGTCATTACAATGCCTTCTATCCTGCCGTCCGGGTTTGCGCCGGAAAGCCTGATTTGCTCCTGTACATGGACGATCTTGGCGAGTCCCTCCAGTCCGAAAAATTCACATTGCAGAGGGATTAGCAGTTCATCTGCAGCGGCAAGGGCGGAAGTCATCAACACACCAAGTGATGGGGGGCAGTCAAGCAGCACCCAATCATATTCTGCGGTTGCGCGAAACCGCGTAAGAACTGTCCTGAGGCGGGTCAGATGATCCTCGGTTTGTGCAAGAACAACCTCAACCCCTGCAAGTTCCATATCGGAAGGAATAATGGAAAGGTTCTCAAAGCGCGTAGGCAATACTTTGGAACTGAGTGATTCGCGCCCTACCAATACATCGTAAAGGCTCGCATCTTGTTGTGGCGCAAATCCCAGTCCACTGGTTGCATTAGCCTGTGGATCCAGATCAATGAGTAAGACCTTCTCCTTGCCAAGGGCTGCAAGACAAGTAGCCAGATTGATCGCGGTGGTGGTTTTACCCACACCGCCTTTCTGATTGGCGATTGCTACAATCTTCATCAAGGTAAATAATACTCTTATTCCACCAGCCTATGTGAAAAATCAAACTTCTGCGGTGAATCTTGCAGATTCATTAGCTTTCGTCTTGAATATAAATGCAATTGACTGAAAAAGATCTCCCGGAATTGGCAGGATGGCAGGTGGTAAAGCTTGCCCGCAATCTTGTTAGCGCAGGATCAGTGATAGAGGCCAAGGTTACAATGGGTGAA
>CAWVVE010000349.1:0-3634 GCA_963933075.1 uncultured Verrucomicrobiaceae bacterium
ATTTGCGGTTACCACCTTGTTGCTTAGCGTGATGCTTGGAAAAAGTGCCCGCAGCAACAGCATAAAAGACTCGCCATATGAGTGCGGCATGCTTCCGCTTGGGCAGTCGCAACCGCGTTTCAGCGTGAAATTTTATCTGGTGGCAATGCTGTTTGTCATTTTTGACATTGAGGTGGTGTTTATGTATCCGTGGGCATTGACGTTCCGTGACTTTGTTGGCAGGGGGCAGGGGGCAATGGTTTTCTGGAGCATGTCGGGATTTGTCGGGATTCTGCTTGTGGCATATCTTTATGCTCTCAAGAAGGGGGCACTCAGCTGGAAATCCTGATCACGGCAACGCCGTGACTGACGGTGAAGAAAAATGGCACGGCTTGTAGGGAAGCGAAACGGATCGCGCCATGTTTCTAAGGCGGCAGGAAACATGGGCATTGGACGTGGTTTGTGGTTCCACAAATTGCAGACAGGAAAACAATCTGGTTGCCCGTGAATATGCCATCAGGGACCTGGATGAGGCCAAACTCTACGTGTGTCATCTCCTGCGCAGCCAAGGCTGATTGATTACGCACAAGTACTGCAGACCCATGAGAATGCTTCTGCCAGGGATATAATTGGCGATATTGATGCCTTGAAACAAAGGGCATCGATACTCACGATGCGGAAAACCGTCACTTGCTGACGGGAAAAGAATGGATTGCCCCTTATTCTATCTAGTGTGCCTTGCAGAATTCCTCGAAACGATCAAGACCTTCCTTGATGATAGGCAAACTGGTCGCATAGCTTAGACGGATGCTGTGGTCATGTCCGAAAGCGACGCCTGGCACTGTGGCGACCTGCATACGACTGAGCAGCTTTTCAGCAAAATTCAGGGATGTAATGCCGGTCTTTTCAATATTCACCAGGAAATAAAAAGCCCCCTTCGGTTCAATCGTGGAGATATTGCTGAGGGACTGAAGGCGATTGAGCATGTATTGGCGGCGCATATCATACTCAGCGATCATATCTACTATTTCAGAATTGTCCCCGGAGAGTGCGGCGATGGCGCCGAATTGGGCAAACGTTGTCGGGTTAGAGGTGCTGTGGCTCTGTAGAGTGTCGATGGCATCCGCGATTTCCTTAGGTGCTGCGGTATACCCCAAGCGCCACCCGGTCATAGAGTAAGCTTTTGAGAAACCGTTAATGGTAATTGTAAGGTCGCGAATTTCATCACTGAGAGATCCGATGCTGTGATGCTCGGTTCCGTCATAGGTGATCTTCTCGTAAATTTCGTCAGAGAGAATCAGGATATCCTCGGAAGCGGCGACTTCACCTATTGCCGTCAATTCCTCTTTGGTATAGACAGCACCCGTGGGATTATTCGGGGAATTGATAATAACCATTTTGGTCGACCCGCTCATGGCATTGTCGAATTCCTCAGCGGACATTTTCCATCCATTTTCCTGCTTGGTCTCGACAAAGACAGGTTCGGCGCCTATTGACCTGACCATTTCCGGGTAACTGGTCCAGTAGGGCGAGGGGATAATCACTTCATCGCCGGCATCGCAGCATGCCATAATCGCGTTGAAGCAGGAGTGCTTCGCCCCACAATTTACCACAATCTGTTCAGGCTCATAGTTAATGTGGTTTTCCTCGCGAAGTTTCTTGGCGATCCCTTTGCGCAATGCAGCGATTCCCGCGACAGCAGTGTATTTGGTTTGCCCGTCCTGCAAAGCCTCAATGGCAGCATCCTTAATGTATTGTGGCGTGTCGAAATCAGGTTCTCCTGCACCAAAGCTGCAAACATCAATGCCTTCCTCCCTCATGGCATTCGCTTGACTGGTGATCGATAGAGTAAGTGAAGGGCTGAGATCGGCGATGGTTTCGGCTACAAATTCCATTTTTGGGCGATGAGTAAATAGTTTGCTGGTGCGGGAGGGGGAGACAGATTCTAATAAAAAAAGACTCCCGCATACGCGGAAGCCCCCTGGCTTAAAATAGACTGTTAGACTGCCGCGATGGCGAGTGCGTTCTGCTTTAGCCCATCGTCGCTTAGATTCAAGAACAAATACGCAATAATGATATTAAAGTGAAACAGTAACAGCTGAGCTGGCGGCATTTGCCCTGCGGCGGGCATCCTCAATGGATGTGCCACGAGCCACTGCTACACCCATGCGGCGTTTACCGGAAACGGTCGGTTTACCAAACAGGCGCAATTGTGTATCCGGTTGCTGAAGTGCATTATCAAGTCCGCTGAAGACAACATTGTCTGAGTTCCCCTCAACCAGAATCACACTCGAGGCACTTGGGCCGTGCTGGTGGATGTTTGGCACAGGAAGGCCAAGGATTGCGCGTGCATGGAGTGCAAATTGTGACAAGTCCTGGGAGATCAATGTGACAAGCCCGGTATCGTGTGGTCGTGGAGACACCTCGCTGAAGATCACCTCATCATTCTTGATAAACAGTTCAACCCCAAAGATTCCACGGCCACCTAATCCATCGGTGATGGCTTCTGCGACCTTTCTGGACTCGGCTTGAGCCGCTTCACTCATGGGTTGAGGCTGCCAACTCTGCCGGTAGTCACCATCGGTTTGAATATGGCCAATTGGCTCACAAAATGATGTGCCGCCGGCATGTCTGACAGTCAGCTGGGTAATCTCATAATCAAAATCCACAAAGCCCTCGATAATGACCTTGCCGGCTCCCGCACGTCCTCCCTCTTGGGCATATTGCCATGCTCGGTCGATATCTTCCCCGTTCTTCACCGTGCTTTGACCCTTTCCGGAGGAGCTCATGATAGGCTTGATGACACAAGGGATGCCAATCTCGGCCACGGCGTCCTTAAATTCCTGTTCCGTCGAGGCAAAGCGGTAGGGTGAGGTTTTGAGCCCCAGTTCCTCTGCGGCGAGGCATCTTATCCCTTCGCGGTTCATGGTCAGCTTTGTTGCTCGCGCGGTCGGGATAACATTAAATCCCTCCTCCTCGAGCTCGACGAGGGTATCCGTTGCGATCGCTTCAACCTCCGGCACAATCAGGTCGGGATTTTCCATTTCTATAATTTGCCGCAAAGCAGCACCATCAAGCATATCAATGGTATGTGAACGGTGAGCAACCTGCATGGCCGGTGCGTTTTCGTAGCGATCAATGGCAATTACCTCGCAACCTAGGCGTTGCAGCTCGATGGCAACCTCTTTGCCCAATTCCCCGGATCCGCAGAGTGCGACCTTGGTGGACTTTGATGCTAGTGGAGTGCCGATGGAGGTCATTACAGAATAATATAGAAGTTTAAGGGTTCAGCGTATTGGCTTTAACTATTTGGGGCTACCCCGCATTTTGTGCTGTAAATATTCCGCGGATAGTGGAGATGGCAAGCGGGCTGGAGTTCCCCTATTGCCGCTGCGATCCGATGCGCTTGATCTCAATCTTACGAAAATGAACCGGAGAGGAATGATTTTGCAGTCCGATGAATCCGTCCCGGCGCTTGAGGCCGGCCACACCGGGGGATTTTTTTGCCAAATCGACCAAATCGCTATTTACCACATGCTTGCCGTTAACCCATGCATTGCATTTCCCCCCAAGACATCGAATACGGATTGTCTGCCATTGCCCCGCCTTTTTCGTGGCGCGCACTGAGGGAGCCTGCACGGCATAGATGGCTCCG
>CAWVVE010000350.1:0-3631 GCA_963933075.1 uncultured Verrucomicrobiaceae bacterium
CATCGAGGCATTCATATAATGGCGTAACCTTTCCGAGCGCACAGGTGACACCTGTTCCGCAATACCGATTAAGCCAACGCCGAGCACCTTCACCCTGCCGTCAATTCCCACGTACGCACCGGCAGAAATATTGGCAATACCCGCGGCATTGTGCACAAGATTCAAGTAGCTGAGGCCACTGAATGTTGCCTGCTCCCCGGATTGCCTGCTGGTCTCCTTGATACCTGTGGGCTTGCGGACCTCAGGATGTCTTGCCGCAAACTGGCCAATGCCCTTGAAAATCTTTTCAAGGGCCTCATCAATCGGTAATTTTTCATAACGATCTCTGGCATTATCAGGAATGTCCCCTTTCCATTCAGCAAGTTGCTCGGCGAGCTGACGGATTAAATGATCGCAACAACTCATCAGGAAAGCACCCCTGCGCGCGGCATATTTGGTCCTGCCTGCCGCATAGTCAATGTGTGTGCGCTTTCCCCGGTCAGAGAGTCCGGTCGCCTGCCCCCAAAGGAGGAACTCAATGACATGGTAGCCTGTGGTAATACCGTCGCGTCCGTTCAACTTCTCAAGAGACTCGGGACTCAGGTCGGGAAACTGCTCAGGGTTACAAATAATTCCAGACTCCTGGCGGCCTTCAACATAATCGATATAACCGGGTTTGATCGGCCAGCTGTTTATTGCAGCGATATTATCTGTGTATGAAAACAAAGCTTCCGTCTGCAGGTAGGGAAGCCGGGCTTGAATCCAGCCCATCTTTGCGGAGACATGCTGATCCAATGTTGGCTCAGCAACCAGGGCCTTGACCTGCTTGCGCAGTTCAATCGCCCTTAAAAGGGAACTCATGTAACTCGCCTCGACAATCTGCCCATAGGTTTTAACCAGCATCGCCTTTGCCTGCGCAAGATTTTTCGGTTCAGGTGCCTTCAACCCCTGTGCAACACCGGCATTCACCTCGCCCCTTGAGAGCCGGGAGGAACCCATGGAAAATACTGCCGCAAGCAAACCTAGAAAAACGGGACTATAGTGAACTTTCATCTTACAACGGCAACAATATGCCGAAGATTGCGTATGTGCATCCCTGAGTTTTTGACCCAATGTCGCTTATGCTGCACAATATTCACGGCTCTGGCAATTCCCGCAGCGTGCTCCGTAAAGCGACAACCCCCGGCCACAGGCAACAATGCGCACTCACAAGAGTGGAATGAACTCTTCGACGGTGAATCGCTGGCGGGATGGCAGAGACTTGATTTTGACGGCTCAGGAGGAAGTATCGAAGTCAGTGGCGGCAGTATCCTCTTCAGCCGTGGAAATCCCCTGACGGCAATGGTGGTAGCCGACAGGACTTTCATTCCACCGGCAGAGGAATATGAGATTATCCTGCAGGCAAGAAAGGTGGACGGGCGTGACTTTTTCTGCGCCCTCACCTTTCCGGTGCCCGAGAAATCGGCCTGCTGCACCTTTGTCGCCGGTGGATGGGGTGGGGGAGTCACCGGCATATCCAACATTGACAATCTTGATGCCAACAGGAATACAACGCGAAGCGTGCTCCGTTATGAGCCCGGCAAATGGTATGACCTGAAAGTTGAGGTAAGGCGTGGACGCATCCGCTGCTGGGTAGACCAGCGTATCGTTGTGAACACTGTAATTTCGGATAAGATGATATCCATGCGACCCGGTCTAATAGAGCAGTGCCGGCCAGTTGGCATAGCCAGCTTTGCCACTGCTTCGGAATTTAAATCCTTGCGACTGCGGGCATTGCCGCTGGAAAAATAGTTATGCCGCCAGAGTTTTGCACTCTGCACAGGTCTAGGTTAAATATTATTAAGGGTCAGAAACAAAAATGACATTCTCACGAAAGCGACTGCAGCATATTATTTTCGACCACGATAGCCGGCGCTCAAAGGCCTTCGATATCATCCTGCTGATCCTCATTGGCCTCGCCGTAGTAGCCACCATGCTGGAAAGCGTCGAGGTCATTAACCGCGAATACGGTGAAATGCTGCGCACGGCTGAATGGATATTCACTATCCTTTTCATGCTCGAGTACAGTGCCAGGATATACTGTTCAAAATCTCCACTGAAATATGCCCTGAGTCCCTTCGGGATCATCGATCTACTTGCCTGGATTCCCCTGTGGATCACCCTTATTGTTGACCAGGATGCTGCTCACTACCTGACGGTTGTCAGGATACTGCGTATGCTGCGTGCTTTCAGGATCTTTAAAATGATGCCGCTCATCGGCGCAGAGGACCGCCTCATGGAAGCCTTCCGCAGAAGCCTGCCAAAAATCCTCGTCTTCATGTTCTTTATGGTCACCCTTGTGACTATCCTTGGCTCACTGATGTATATTATTGAGGGAAGCCGGAACCCGAACTTCAGCAGTATTCCCACCAGTGTCTACTGGGCAATCATCACTATCACCACTGTGGGATTTGGCGATATCACCCCAATTACAGCGGTCGGAAAAATCATCACCAGCATGATGATGCTTATCGGCTATGCCATTATCGCCGTACCGACAGGGATCGTAATCAGTTCCATGAGAAACTCCCGCACAAACCAGCCCCCGGCAAGTGGCAGGGCATGCCCTGAATGCGCACGTGATGCTCACCGGGATAATGCCAGGCACTGCTGGCACTGTGGAGGAAAGCTTGAGGAGGATCCTGCCAGCGAAAATCCCTGAAAAACTCAGAGCGTTTTCAGGTAGCTATAAAGATCGGCAAGTTGAAGGGGATCAAGTCCTGTTAGCAGGCCTTTGGGCATCAATGATCCCGCCCAGTCATTCTGTGCGGCAATATCGCTTTCATCAAGCCTCACTGTAGTAGTTGTCCCGGTGCGGATAATCACCCCGTCCGCCGAGGTAAACGCAATGCGCCCGATATGTTTACTGCCATCCTTCATGGTAAATACGCTCACGCGATAGGCTGGCGGCACATCCGCATCCGGCAGGACTATCGCCGTAAACAGATCAACCGGGGAAAAGCGTTTAGCGACACCGGAAAGATCCGGGCCAAGGGCGGTTGCTGACTGGTGACATGCTGCACAGGCACGCAAAGCGAAGAGCTCCCTGCCTCGTGCAGGATCACCGGTAGACCAATCCACTTTGCTGAAAACTTCCGGCCAATCAGTTTGATGCTGCCCCTTGCCAATGCCGACGGCAAGGGCAACGTCAGGATGCGCAGCACTCAACCATCGCTCAGCAGCCGCACGGTCGGTAAATTCCTGCCCTGCAACACGAGCAATCAGTGGCAAGCTGACATCTTTCACGGCAGACACGAACAGGGAAATCAGGTGATCGGTATCGGCTTTAGGTGCCAATTTCCCCAGGCCTTGCAGGGCAATCGTGCTCACCTCTCTACGTGCTGATGTAGCCGCGCTTAACAGTAAACGCCGATCAACCTCCTGTGGAGCGCGGGCCAATAATCTTACGCACTCATCACGTAACCCTGGTTGCCCGGCAAGACGCCGCAGGACAGGGGCAGAATCCCGCAGATCCATATCGGCAAACAGGCCGATTACATCCTGCAACCAGCCCGCCTCGGGCATTGATTTGACTGCAGTAAAAAAAATCCCGGATGCCCGGCGCAGGAATGGGTCAGGAAAAACCGCGGCAATCCCCGCATGATTCGGCTGA
>CAWVVE010000351.1:0-3623 GCA_963933075.1 uncultured Verrucomicrobiaceae bacterium
GTTGTGGATGTGTTGCTCGCAGATGTGGTCACCGCAAAGCCAGTTGAAGTAGTACCAGTTCTGTATCTGGTATTCCATTTCGGTCTGACCCTCCTTGCGGGGACGGGTCCATGGAGTGCGACCATCCCAATAGGACCGCATCGAGACGATGTCCCCGATTGCCCCGTCCTGTAGGGCTTTGATACAGTCGATGTATTTTGCATCGTGGCGGCGCTGGAATCCGACCCCGACCTTGAGGCCCTTTTCCTTGGCTTTCTTGTTTGTCTCAAGGAGCATTCTTGCGCCGCGACCATCAACCGCACAGGGCTTTTGCATGAACACATGCTTTCCCTGGTTGACGGCATAATCGAAATGGACAGGACGGAAACCTGGGGAGGTTACCAGGAAAACGATGTCGACGCCTGAATCAATGACTTTCCTGTAGGCATCCAGCCCGCTAAAAACACGTCCTTCACATTCCACCTTGGCCTTGTTTCGGTCAGCGAGCATGGCCTTGTGCCTGTTTTGTGCATTGCCTTCGAAGGCATCACCCATTGCCCAAAGCTTAACGCTTCCCCCCACTGAGAGAACTTGGCGGATATCGCTGGTGCCCTTGCCGCCGCAGCCCACCAGGCCGACCTTGACCTCTTCGCTGCCGCCAGCGAAGGCTCCGGCTAAGCGAGGAGCAATGGCTGTCGCTCCCACCGCAGCTCCGGAGGTCTTGATGAATTTTCTTCGGTTGTTGTTTGTCTTTGGAGTGTCCATGGATTTAGTAATTTTATTGGTTTTCAAGCTTCGGCTGAAAGGAAGTGTAATACTGCCATTAAATGAATGTTTTTTAAAAGTTCTTTTTTTAGACTGCTGCCAGTAGTTGGTCACGGGTAAAAAGAGGCAAAACAGGATATCCCGATTTTTCGATATTTTCACGCCCACCTTCCTGACGGTCAACAAGAACCACAACAAAGGCAACCACACCACCTGCTTTTTCAATGACATCAATGGCCTGCAGGGTTGATCCGCCGCTGGTAATTACATCGTCAATAGCAACGACCCGGTCACCTGACTTGAAGCCACCTTCAATTTGTTTTCCCTTGCCGTGGCCTTTCGGCTCCTTACGGACCACAAAGGGCTTGAGAGCGGGATTGTCATTGACCACGTGCGAGGCCATGGAGGCTGCCAGTGCGATGGGATCTGCACCAAGGGTGAGACCGCCGATCCCTGAGACTGTGGTATTGTGCTGTTCGCAGCCGGATTTTATTGTTTGCCGGACGGCTGCTCCGACAAGGCATGCTCCTGCGGGGTCAAGTGTGGTGAGCCTGCAATCGATGTAGTAGTTGCTTTTCTTTCCGGAAGCCAGGGTGAAGTCGCCGGTAAAGAATGATTTTTCGCTAAGCAGTTCAAACAACCGGGGGTATGGGTCGGAATCTGGGAATTGGTGCATGTGGCGGGTAATTCGGCAGAATAGGATTATTGCTGGCTATTCTGCATCAGTAGATCGGAGAATGCCACCCTTACGTGCAGGAAATGTTGCACTGAGGGAAAGCCGAGGGCAAAGACATTGATTGCGTGGTCATTAAGGGCTCCGAATGGGCATGCGCTCTTCCAGGAGCTTGAGGTTTTCAAGGAATTTGGTTTCAAGTCCAGCATCATTGTCTGCACGAGCGAGCAACACCGCACCCTGAAGTGCCTTGCGCGCTTCCTCGAAGTTGCCGGTTTCAGCATTTGCCGCGGCCAAGGTTCCGAGGAAATGGGCAATCTTGTTGCCCGTCGCGTCGCAAACCCCTTTGGCAAGGCGGAGTGCCTCCTTGCCGTTGCGTAACTCTCCTTGCTTATTTGTTGCCAGTATCCATGCCAGGTTGTTTGCCGGCAATACCCAGGCGGGCTCCAGGGTGAGTGATATCCTATAGTGTCGGATTGCTTCCGCACTATTGCCGCTATCGTTGAGGAGGTTGGCGAGTTCAAAGTTTGCTTCTGCTGAACTGCGTATTGCCAATGTTTCCCTGTACGTCTTGATTGCCTCGGATTTTCTCCCGAGTTCACGAAGCAGCCGGGATGCATTCAGAAGGTGATCGTGGGAAGGCTTGTTGCTGACCAGGATCGCTGTTTCAGAGAGTGCTTCTTCCTTCCGGTTTGCCTTGCTCAGGTTGGAAATTAAATCATTACGTGCTTCATTGTTTCCCGGCGTGAGCAAAAGGGCTTTGCGATAATGGGATATGGCTTTGTCGTGATTACGGTTATCAGAGGCGATGGCGCCGAGGAAGACATGGCATTGAGAGAGTTCCAAAACGCGTGCCTGCTCGTTTTCCGGATCAGGATCGGGGTTTTTCAGCAAGGGGATGATTCGCTCGAGGTAATCCTCAGCAACCTCCCGCATGCCGTATTCGACCAGTCGCGTTGCGATACCTCTTGGAGGTCCACCTTTTGGCGGGGTGAGCCATTTACCGCTGAATGGAGTTGCTCCGGCAAGGATTTTATCTGTTCCCGCCCCGAGTAGGTTTATGTCTTCAGTGACCTGCCTGGCTGAGACCGGTCCCTTATAGATGACAGCGAGATTTCCCTTGGCATCGATGAGCAGGCTGCTGGGAAGGGGCAGGTCGGATTGTTTGCCGATGAAGCTTTTCTGCAGGACATTGAGCGTCTCGAGGGATCTGCGCTTTATTCGACCTACAGGAAACGGATAATTGATCGCATTGGCAGTGGCCAAGATACGGGCATGATCCTTGCTCTCCTCAGCAATGGGTTCATCAGCGCAGAGTGAGATTATGGGGATTGCCGAGGCAGAGAATTTATCCTTATCATGACGCCACCGGAGCATTTCCTCCCTGCAGTTCGGGCACCATGTGGTCCAGAGGTTTATCAACAGCGGACGTCCCCTGTGTTCATCAAGGCTGACGGTTTTACCCCGGGAGTTTACGTAGGTAATTTCTGGCATCGGCACGGGATTGAGCACGACCACCCGCGCATTGCGCTGAGGCTGGATTTTCACTGTGCCGGTATCAGTGAGGGGCACCCGGGGGGCAGGAGGAATGAAGAGTGAGGGCGCGGGATTTCCCTGTGTGATGATATAGAAATTGTTCGCTTTGAGTCCGCTGAACATCTCGGGTTCTGCTCCCGGCCAGTTGACCTTTATTGCCTCAATGCTGTCAACTTTAGCGATCCCAAAGTGAAGCCACTTGCTGGACTGGGAGAGGAAACCGCTGCCGCCTTGCAGGGTTTTTATAATTGGCGGATGTCCCTTGCCGATGATGAGCTCGATCCTGGCGCCAATGGCATCGCGGTTGGATTTTGTGCCCTTCAGGCGAATGGAGATGAAGTTGTTTGAAGACTCCATTTGGTTGTGAAGGAAATGAATCCTTGGGCCCGTGCGGTTCGTGGTCCAAAAGTCGGGCTTCCCGTCCCAGTCCCAGTCGCAATGTGCCAGCGCACGGCCATCGTCGATAAGATCAAGGCCGCTTACTGAGGATATATTTGCGTATTTTCCATTTCCCATATTAAGGAAGGCGCAGTTGCGTTCCCTGCCGGAGAAAGAGTGTCCGGCCCTGATTAATTTATTGAGGGCTGCCCACCCGGCGTCGTATTGAAGTATTTCGTGGGCGGATGAGTCCCTGGTAGGTGAAAGCGACACCACGTGTCGCCAGAAGAAG
>CAWVVE010000352.1:0-3619 GCA_963933075.1 uncultured Verrucomicrobiaceae bacterium
TGGCGTGCCGTCTGCTGCCACCAGCAGTGGTGGAAGGTCATAGCGGGGAATCTTGTCCTCGTCGTAATTGAGATCCTTGTCGCGTTCCTTGGCCTCCCGTGCCGGGGTGGTGACCATGGTAAGCAGGCACAGCAGGATGAATCCTGACAGGTATTTCATTTGGGCTGGCTGGGTATGCTTGCCTTGAATGCGTTAACTCAACCTGCGCAGTCGGGTGATGCGACCGGTGGAGACCCACTCAGCAACAAAGATATTCCCGTCAGCGTCAAAGCAGGCGTCGTGCGGATGCACGAACTTGCCGGCAAGCCATTTACCGGAGTCGTTGCGCACTCCCTTTACCTTCTTGGTGACGCGCTCGACGTCGTCCCCGAGTTGTGCGACCACCTCATTCTTTTCATTGAGCAGGGTTACCCGTGCATGCAGTTCCGGCACCAGCAGGAGATTTTTCCATGAGTCGATATTGGCAGGCAACCCGTAACCCTTGAGCGTCTCGATATATTTGCCGTCCATCGTGAAATACTGCAGGGTGTGGTGGCCCCGGTCGCAGACCACGATTTGCTCCTTGCGCCCGGGACGGCGATCAATCCAGATGCCATGTGGTGTGTTGAACTTACCCTCTCCGCCTCCCGGTCCGCCGAACTTGGAAACCCAGTTGGCGTCCTTGTCATAGCGGTGAATGTAGAACGACCCGTAGCCGTCCGCGAGCAGGAATCCACCGTCATCAAGGAAGGCAAAGTTGGTCGGCATGAAGGCATCCTGTCCCCAGCGCTTCACGCGCACCTTGTCCTCGTCTTTCCTGTAGACACCACTTTCCATTGGCGCGTATTTCTCCCACACCGTCTCACCCTTCAGTGTCAGCTTGGCAAAGGACTTCACCTGCTGGTAGGAGCAGACATAGAGGAACTGCTCCTTGCCCTCGGTGCGTACCTCAATGCCGTGGCCGCCACCCTGGAAACGGCTGCCGAAGGACCTGATGAACTTGCCCTTCTGGTCGAAAACAAAGATGGATGGGTGGTCTTTCTTGTTGGCATGTCCTTCATGGATCACGTAAAGCAGTCCCTCGGTATCCACGGCCACGTTGTGGGTGGTTTGCCAGGTGAACTTGTCCGGCAGTTTTGCCCAGTCATGCTGGACCTCAAAGCGGTGTTCGCCCTCGCCGATGACAAGCGACTTTTTCGCTTTCTGCCCCAGCAGCAGTTGCGGCATGGAGATGCCGGCTGCGGCAGTTGTGGAAGTGGCGAGGAAACGGCGGCGGGAAATGGAGGTATTCATATTAATAAGACCGGATTTTTCTCAATTAGTGTATCTATCTGTTTTTTGGGAAGCAATCCTTCGGTATAGTTTCCTTTTCCTTCAACGACTGCGATAAAAATCAGATGCAATTCCGGCTAATCCTTACGTTTGTGCTCCTGGGTGGGATTTACAGCACCCCGGCGAGGGCCGAGAAGCGCTACGCATTCATCATTTCCGGTGATCCTCAATATGTGGCGCAGAAAGCTCAACAGCCGAAGAAACTCGATATTTATTCAGAGCAGGCCAATTCCCGCTTTATTTCCCTAGTGAATTCCTTCCCGGGGACGGCCATCCCGGAGAAGTCCGGCGGCGGAACCGTCAGCAGGGAACTTCTCGGTATACTGGTTACCGGTGACCTGATTGACAGTGCCGACAAGAACGGAGGGTTTTACCCGGCCATGCAGCGTTTTGAGTGGCAGCGCTTCAAGGCGGACTATGGCCTGACCGGCGGGGACGGCGGGTTGCCATTTCCAGTCTATGAGCTGCACGGCAACCATGATGGCCCGCAGGGCGACACATTCATTGTTGATGGCATCATTGAGCGTAATAAAACCCGGCCGGGCGTGGTGCAGGTTTCCGGCAACGGGTTGCATTACAGCTGGGACTGGGGCCCTTTGCACCTGGTTAATCTCGGCATGTTTGTCGGCACCGGTGAAGAACGGCGAAAGGATCACCATTATGCACCGCGCGCCAGCCTTGAATTTTTGCGTGAAGACCTGGAAAGGCATGTGGGTGACTCGGGCAGGCCGGTGATCCTCTCCTTTCACCTGCATCCCAACGGCCCGGACTTTGACTGGCCGCCCGAAGACCGCTCGTCGCTCTGGGATATTGTCAGCAGCTACAACGTGATTGCCCTGCTGCATGGGCATACGCACGGATCCCCGCCAAGCAGGTTGCAGTGGGATGGCTTGAAGTTTGCCGGGAAGTTGCCAGGGGGCATTGATGTCTTTAACCCGGATGACTCCGGGGCGGCAAAGACGGACCGGCGCAACCCGGGGCAGGCAGTCGGCTTGAGACACGGATTTCTTTACGCGGAATTAATTGACCGTGAGGGAGAGAAAAATGACGAGTTCGTGGTTCGCTCGATTGCAACCAAGGACAACTGGGAAAGCCATCACTGGGATCGAACCTGGGTGAGGAAGGTCACCATTCCAATCGCTGCTAATCCTCAGGATGCAGGTGCACCAAGAGACGTGGAGGAAACCTGGGCCCTTTTTGACCCGCGCGCCGATCCCCTTGAGACCGAGGTGATCGGTGAGTGGAACGAAGGGGGTATTGCATTGCGCTATTTGCGCTATGTGGTTGGCACATTTGCCGGGAAAAAAATGCGGGTGGCGGCCTTTTACGCGTTCCCGGAAGGTGGCAGGAACCTGCCGGGCATTGTCCAGTTGCACGGCGGCGGCCAGCGTGCGCGAAGTGAGGTGGTGCGCTACTGGGCCTCACAGGGTTACGCGGCAGTCGCGGTAAACTGGGGAGAATACCCGGTCACCGACTCGCCGGATGACCCGAAAACCGACTGGGCGGGAATTGCCGCGGGCTTTGAGCAACCCAAACACCACAACGGCGTGACTGCCGGTGAGGCGACCCTGCACAGGCAGGCTCATCCCTGGAACAGCAGCTGGCTTCTTTACTCGGCGGCAGCGCGTCGGGCCATTACCCTGCTTGAAAGGCAAGCGCAAGTCGACGGCGGGCGCATCGGCTTAAGCGGGCACAGCATGGGCGGACGACTGACTGTCCTCACCGCGATTGACCCGCGGGTGAAGGCTGCCTGCCCGTCGGTGGGTGGCAGCGGCTACCTTTATGAGGACATTCGCGGCATCCCCGCCTCCGGCCGGCACATGACTGAGGGACTTGAATATTATCAGGCGACGCTCGGATCAGCCCGCTACTGGCCATTGATCAAGTGCCCGCTGCTATTCCTCGGTGCGACCAATGATTTCAACTCGCCGATGGAAAAAGTGCTGCGGGCATTTCGAACCCTGCCGCAGTCCAATGGTGCCCTGTCCTTTACCCCGCACATGAATCACCGCTTTACCGCGGACTGCTACGCGGCGCGCGTACGCTGGTTTGAGGCTCACCTCAAGGGGGACTTCCGGTTTCCGAAGACACCGGAAAGCAGGCTGACGCTGGAAACCGCCGACGGCATTCCTCTTTTCACGGTCGTCCCGGACCTTTCAACTCCGCACAGGCTGAAGGAAGTTACCATTTACTATGGTTTTGAACGTGACCCGAGGGTGCGTTTCTGGCGCTCGGCAGGGGTGGTTCGCGATGGCAAGAGCTACATGGCGGCATGTCCGGTGATGGATCCGGGTGAACCGCTGTTTGT
>CAWVVE010000353.1:0-3617 GCA_963933075.1 uncultured Verrucomicrobiaceae bacterium
TCAAGGGCGTGTTCATCGTCACCGTTAACGAACACTGCCCCATCGCGAGGAACAATGTTGAGCATGCATCGAAAACTATTCTTGATGGCGTTGATGTCCTCAAAGATATCCGCATGGTCAAACTCAATGTTGTTGATAATAACCACCTCAGGCAGGTAGTGGACAAACTTTGAACGCTTGTCAAAGAACGCGGTGTCATACTCATCACCCTCAAGCACGAAGAATTCAGAATCACTGAACCTGCAGCCCTTCCCGAGGTCGCGCGCAATCCCACCGATCATGTAACCCGGGTCGAGTCCGCATGATTGGAGCAGGTGAGCAAGAATCGAGGCAGTTGTCGTCTTGCCGTGCGTACCGGTAACCACCAGGTTGCGACGCCCCCGAAGGAACTCGTCCTTGAGCAACTGAGGCAGCGAGGTATAGGGGAGCCGTCTCTCCAGGACGGCCTCAACTTCCGGGTTACCGCGACTCATGGCATTGCCGATGATCACCGTATCAGCCTGCAGGGGGATATTCTCCGCCCGGTAACCCTCCTTACTGATAATCCCCTTCTCCTCAAGGAAGGTGGACATGGGCTCATAGACATGCTCATCAGAGCCACTGACAATGCAGCCACGATCTTTCATGGCTGCAGCGACAGCCCCCATGGCAGTCCCGCAAATGCCTACAAAGTGAAAATGGCGGCCATCTTTATCCACTACCATGCCTCTTTCACTAGGCGATCTGGGACTGCCTGCAAGGCGAACTTGAAAACCCCCCCAAAAGAGTATGTAAATATGCTATGACTGTTAATTCACTGGCCAGGCAATCGCCATTCACGACTGCGGACGGATCCACCATCCGCAGTATCCTTGACTCAACCAACGCACCGGTAGAAAAACAAAGCCTGGCCGAGGCAAGATTACCGGCCAACGGGGCAACCCAGCGGCACTACCACAGGCAAAGCGAAGAGCTCTACTTCATCCTCGAGGGAGAGGGCATGATGGAGGTCAACGGTGAGATGCGAAAGGTCTCGCCGGGAGACGGCATCCTCATCCCCGCCGGCGCATGGCACCAAATTCGCGCCTCTGAAACCGCTCCCCTGCTGCTGCTCTGCTGCTGTTCGCCTCCCTATTCACACGAGGACACTTATTTTGAATAAGCGCGGAAGCCGTGCAGGCAGTTGCCCATGCTACTGCTTGTCTTTCTCAACAAGCATCACCCGCAGGGGAATACGGGTGAGCATTTCCCCATCCGCGCTGACATCTATTGAAAACTGGCCAATGCTGTCAAAACGAAGCTGCTGGATATTGATCACCAGGTTGCGCGTGAGAAAATAAGCATCTGCTGGAAGCTGGATCCCGATGCGCGAGCGCAGTGGCGGCATCTTCGGCTTGCCGTCATCATCAATAAAGTTAATCGCTATGTCATGCTCACCCTCATCCCCGGGCTTGAAGCATATCCTCAGCGCTATTGCGCATTGCGGGTGAACAACGGGAAGTCGAGTCGAGCAGATAGTGTCAAAGGTGCCAATGATGCACAGCTTATGGTTATAATCATGCGCCGAATCACAGAGGGTGGCCACTTGCATTTCCATGGGAAAAATCTTTAGAATTCTAATGCTCTCCGGTTAACGATTGCGCCTGCCGAATATTGAGCGGCCAGACAGGGTGTTCAGGAAGGAGCGCCTTGCCTTCCTGGCTTTTTCTTCAGTATTCTCCTCGCCTGGTAACTGATGACTGGATGCAACTGCTGTCCTGCTGTACCCCTCAAGTTCCCCGCGCTCATCCTTCGCCTTGTAAAGGGCATTAAAATACTGCCCCACCATCGGTGCCGCCTTACTGCTGCCGGTTATATACTCACCCGGGTCTCCCTCGCACACCGCGGCAAAGGCATATTGCGGATCTTCAGCGGGAATAAACCCGGCAAACCATGAAATATATAACATCTCCTCATTCTGGATCCACTGGCCGGTTCCCGTTTTCCCCGCCATCGTCACGTAGTCATTGCGCGAACCCTTGGCGGTTCCGGCACTGGAGTTCACCACGTCGATCATCCCCTGTCGCACCAGGGCAACATTTTCCGGCAGCAGGTCGAGAGGATTGCGCTCTTCGACCGGGAAGGATTCAAGGATATTATTGTTCAAGTCCTGCACCTGCAGGACAAGTCGCGGCTTTGGCAGGACATAGCCGTTGCCGATTCCTGCCATCATCTGGGCCACCTGCAGGGGGGTGGCGAGAACCGAGCCCTGGCCGATTGCCGCATGGGCCACATAGCCACCATTAAACGCATGCCCGAATTTTTTCCTGACAACGGCGTCAGTGGGCATAAACCCGTCCTCCTCCGCATTCAGGGCAATCCCGGTCTTTGTGCCAAAACCGAAACGATTCGCCATTGCTGAGAGAGTGTCACCGCCGGTTTGACGGCCAACGTTATAGAACCAGGTATTGCACGATCTCATTAATGCGGTGACAACAGTGAGCTCACCTTCCGGTAACTTCGCCCAGTTATGAAAAACCTCGTTGCCTATTTCCAGCGAAGTCGGGCAATCAATCAGTGTCGTGCCGTCAACGACACCGCTCTCGAGTGCTGCCAGCGCAACAGAAACCTTGAACGTGGAGGCCGGCGGATATTGTCCACGAAAAGCACGCGGGAAAAGCGGTAAATCAGGATCCTCCTGCAAGGCCTTGAACTCCGCAGTGCTGATCGCCGGGATCCAGGTGTTGAGGTCATAGGTCGGGCATGATGCCATCGCATAAATGTCACCACTGTGCACATCCATCACCACGAATGCCCCGCGATCAGTGAACCCCTCCAGTGCCTTCTCCGCCAGCTGCTGCATCTTGGAATCAATGGCCGTGACAACGTTCTTGCCGGGCAGCGGTTGGCGAACAATCTCCTCACCAAGCTTCAGCCCGTTGGCATCAAAGAGGTAATTGATACTTCCCGGGGTTCCCTGGAGATGCCTGTCAAATGTACCCTCGAGCCCTTCACGCCCCTCCGTCAATGGCCAGAGGGGTTCTCCCGAGGCCACCGGCCCGGTAGGCAACCTCGCCTTTTTACCGACATAGCCAACAATGTGGCATGAGCTTGTCCCTCCCGGGTAATAGCGTTGGTAGGTCGGGAAAAGCTCCAGCCCCTCGCCAAGATCCTCCTCCACGGCCTCTTTTTGGGCCTCAGTAAGCATTGAGGAAAAAGCCAATGGCAGCCAACGGCGGTTCTTGTAATGCTTGAGAATTTTTCTATCACTCAGCGACCAGTCCGCTCCCAGCAAGGTAGAGGCAAATTTCATGCGCTCCCCGGCGTAGGCAATCACCTTGGCATCATCAGCCCCGGCAAGGTATGGCATTTTCAACGAGATGAAATAACCCACAACATTCTGCGCAAGCGGCGCGCCGTGACGGTCGGTAATCTGGCCGCGAGGAGCGGGAATCGCCTGGATCAGGGTGCGTGCTTCAGTGCGGGTTTCCCAGGCAGCCCCAAGCTTCCTTGAGTCCCCGACAATGCCACCTTTGCTTTCCCCGCCACCAACTGATAACGGCGGCAGGGGCGGCAACTTGAACGCGGGCTTCTTCTTGGCCTCCGGTTTCTCTTCCTTCCCTTCCGCCAGGGGATTGGTAATGTTGCCATCCTCATTC
>CAWVVE010000354.1:0-3612 GCA_963933075.1 uncultured Verrucomicrobiaceae bacterium
AACCTTCTGTATCCGCTCTGCTTTGCACATTAATCGGCCTGTTGGCCCGGCGACAGCGATGAAGTTTTCTTTCTCCGTTTTATGGGCATCTGTCGCGCTTGCCGGTGCCGACACGTTACTCGATGAAAACTTCGAGTCAGATCCCACTGTATCACGTGCGTCGATCAGCGGTAATCCTTCACGATTTTCTTTCGATGAATCGGCAAAGACCCTTACTGCTGCATATGACCTGCTCAAGCCGCATGCCAGGATGGTCTGGCCACTAAGTAAAGCATTACGGGAAACTGACGACTTCACCGCCACTGTGGAGTTCAGCCTTTCATCAATCAACTTTGACGACTTCAATTTCTGCCAAATCTCCTTCGGCCTGATCAACACCGCCAACACCGGCACCCAACGCACTATCGCCCCCGGCAATTCCTGGGAGTGCCTCACCGTTGATTATTTCCCGGGGGCCTCCTATCCCACGTATGCGCCAACCTTTATCAGCCAAGATAATGGCAGCGGCAACGCACTCACCTCAAGCTCGCTGAAGTTCCCTGGTGGAGCCACCAGCCTGATCAACGATTTCGGGGAAATAGGTTCACTGCCTGTCAACACAAGGCTGACCACCACAATAAATTATGAGTCCACAACCCGGACAATCACCCTCCGTCTTTCCGGAGAGGAAGGCGGACTTCCCATTAATATGTTCGGCAAGAATCCCGACAAGGATTCATCAACGATCCAGTTAACCCTCGCAGAGGAATTCCCTTTCCGTTTTGATGCCTTCGCTCTATTGCTTTGGCAACACAACCAGCCAGGAAATGCCGTTCTCCATTTCCATTCCATCAATGTTAAAGCACCGGAGGTAAACCCGGTCAGGATCGCGTTCCCCGATGGCATCCCCTCACCTGTACTTGAAAATGGAGCCCTCAGCTTAATCTACCGCCACAACCTGACCAACGCAGGCATTACCATCTTTGCGGAATCCTCATCGAACCTCCGAACCTGGAAGAGAATTCCCCATACACTGATCTCAACCGGTCCAGGACATGAAATCCGTAAAGTGCAAACCTCCGAGTTTTTCCTGCGATTCAATGTAAATCACCCGTGAAACACGCATTCACTCTGGTCGAACTTCTTGTCACGACAATGATCATTGGGGTCCTTGCCCTTGTCTCCTCGGCAGTCTTATCATTGGTGAAAGACTCGGCTTACAATGCAAGGTGTATTGCCGGCCTGTCACAACTCGGACTAGCGACACAACTTTACCTTAACGATAACAATAACCGCTATTTTCCCTTCGTTGAAAACACGGCAAAGGGGAAAATCTGGTATTTTGGGCTTGAGACAGGAGAAGAAAGCGAGGAGGGAAAACGCCAACTCGACGCGACGGCTGGCCCACTCTATCCATACATACAATCTATTGGCCTGATCGAGCACTGTCCCTGCTTTAACTACCGATCAGCAAACTGGAAACCCAAGTTCAATGGTGCAAGCTGGGGATATGGCTACAACTGGTTGCTGGGTGGCGGAGCCTCAGGGAAAAATTGTGTTCACCGCAGTGCCATTGTTCACCCCGGATCGGTTGTCGTGTTCGGTGACTGTGCACAGGTAAACACCTTTCAGTCGCCGGCAAGCCCGGACAACCCCCTGCTGGAGGAGTTCTACATCATCAATGAACGTGACCGCACAATACACTTCCGGCACCACAACCACGCTAATTTCCTCTTTGCCGACGGGCACGTGGACAGCCTGCCCCTGGAACCGGGCACAGAGGACAGTCGTATCAAGGGGGAAATCCTTGGCCGGATCTCACCGATGGGCAGCTTCAAGTATCTCCGGTAGCCTGCCCCGTATCTCAAACCGGCGCTTGAGCCATCAATGCCGTGGCAACGTTGCCGATTGGTTCCATCAAATCGCTGTCCAGGTCGGCCATCAGTGGTAATTGCCTTCCCGTTTCGGCAATTCCAGCAAGAGCAACCGCGTGATGAAGGACCGGAATCGGGCCGTGGGCATTACGCAGGCCCTCCAGGCAGGAAAAGGTTTCCCTGATTTTTTCCGCTTCCGCAAAGTCCTCCGCCTTGATCGCAGCCAGCATTCTCATCGACTCTGATGGCGCAATGCACACGCACCCCGAGGTGAAGCTAACGAGGCCAAAATCACGCAGGTGAACAATAGCCGGCTGTTCACCTATGCCGCTGACCACCATGGTCGGATCCACCCGGTTCAACAGTGCACGAAGGTAGTCATCCTCAGCGGGATTCTCCCTGACAATTGCATATTTAACCCACGAAATAACGCCGTCCTCCACGAGCGCAGCAACCAATTCCGGGGAAATATAGCCTTCATCCTTGATATAGAGCACAGCCTTTATTCCTGATTTTTCCACGAAATGCCTCACCGCACTTGCAACACCCTGCGCTTTGGCCGGGAACGTCACCGGCAATACCATCGCCTCGGTGAATGAGGAACCTTTCAGAATCCCTGCCTGATCGGAAATGGTCCCGAAAAACGGCCCGACTGAAGGAATAACGAGCGTCTCCTCACTTGTTTCAGTCGCCAGCATTTCCAGCAACAATGCGTATTCGGAAACAGCCATGTTGTAGAGATTGGCATTACCCCCGTACAGTAATGTACGAACACCTCCATTCTCCAGGTGCGAGATCAACTTGCGGTTCTCCCCGGTGTCAATCGACCTGTCGGCTTTACGGCACAACGGGGGAACGGCGAGAACTGAAGAACAGAGATCTACTGAATTAACCGGCGTGGCCCTCATTGCGTGAATTAAAACAGTTAACAGTCCTTACTTGGCATGGTTCGAGCGTGAAAGATGAAGCAAGCTAGGCACATCGACTAGAAGATATAAAGCAGACCCAGTAGAACCACAGCAAAAATAGCAGCCTTACCGACAGGAAACGTGCCAAGCCTGGCATCTTCATAAAATGCACGTTGTTTCTCCACTAGGGCCTTGTCCGCAAAGCCCCTGGCCTTCCACACTGGCGTCATCAGAAACACCAGGAATCGGGAGGGACCCGCTTTGCTGAAATGGCTCAACCGCCCAATGAACACTTGGATAATTCCCCTGTGGGCCTTCTCATTGGCCGTATTGAAAATTACATCGCTTGCACGGTAAAAGGTTCTGCCGCTCTTCCTCCAGATCCAGTCGAAATCAAGGTTGGTAGAGCGTAATTCCGGGGGATAAATGTTGCGCAAAAACAGGACGGTAAACGCAGCCGAGGCAAAGAACAGCAACTGGAACTGGGTAATCACATGCGTTGTATCATACGGGTTATAAGGCACATCCCAGGCTATCGGCAGGAAGCCGTACAACAATTGCGGAAAACAACCAATGGCAATGCACATCGCCGCCGACATGGCCATGGCAATCAGCATGTTAACCGGCGCCTCCCTGGTTCGTATTCCCGAATCATGCGCAAAAAACGCGAAAAACGGAATCTTGATCCCGGCATGTTTTAACACGCCCGCCGCGGCAACGAGCAGGAGCAGCCAGATCACCAGGTGCCCCTCCTTGGCGGCGCTTGCCATGATCATGCTCTTGCTTACAAATCCACACAACAGGGGAAACCCGGAAATTGCAGCTGCTCCCACGATGGAGAAGCCTGTCGT